>JABMMK010000210.1 GCA_013205605.1 Cytophagales bacterium
GAAATGTCCCGTCCTAAAATAAGTTGACAACAAATCGACTTATGAAAGAGATATTAACAGAGGTCAAAGCACGACCGCAAAAGCGCAATCAGCGTGATTATTCAATGGGCTTTAAATTGTCAGTAGTTGGCCAAGTAGAAAAAGGCGAACTAACTTATAAGCAAGCGCAAGATCGTTATGGTATTCAAGGAAGAAGCACCGTTTTGTGTTGGTTACGAAAACATGGTAACTTAGACTGGTCAAAACCTAGTTTACATTTTATGTCTAGTCCAAAATCAAAAGAAACACCTGCGCAACAAATCAAACGATTAGAGCGTGAACTTGAAGATGAAAAGCTACGAAACATGATATTGAATCGGATGATTGATGTGGCTGACAATCAGTTTGGAACATCGATTAGAAAAAAGCTTTTGCCCAAACAGTCCAGTACTTCCACCAAGAAAAATCAGTAAGTATTTCTCGGTCGTGTCGATTGTTTGGGATTAGCAGACAAGCTCTGTATCAATCGCAAAAAAGAAAACAAGAACGCATGGAGTCTTTGGCTAAAATCAAGCCTATGGTTACTAGTAAACGCATGAAGATGCCCAGGCTAGGGACTCGTAAACTTTATTATTTGCTACAAGATGAAATTAAACAGGCTGGCGTTAAAATAGGCCGAGACGGGTTATTTAGCTATTTAAAATGGGAAAATATGCTCATTAAGCCTGCTAAAAATTATACGGTTACCACCAATTCAAAACATTGGCTAAGGAAGTATCCTAATTTATATTTAGACTGTGAAATTACTCGAGCTGAACAAGTTTTTGTTAGCGATATCACCTATGTAAAAAGTAAAGAACGTACACATTACCTGAGTTTAGTAACAGATGCTTTCAGCCGTAAAATAATGGGTTATGAATTAAGCGATGATATGAGTAGTGAGAATGTAGCCAAAGCTTTGTCAATGGCTGTACGAAACCGAACAACTAACTTGCCCCTTATTCATCATTCGGATCGAGGATTGCAATATTGTTCTAGCATTTACCAAAACAAGTTAAAGCAATCAGCTATACAACCTTCCATGACCGAAGGAGGTAACTGTTACCAAAATGCTTTGGCAGAAAGAATGAACGGCATACTTAAACAAGAATTCCTATTCCAAAAATGTAATACAGGAAAAGAGCTAAAAAAATTAATCTCAGAATCTATAAAAACATATAATAATGAAAGACCCCACCTGAATTTAAAAATGAAAACACCTACCTTTATGCATGAAAAAAGACCGAAGAAAGTTAGTTCTCCGGTCTCTTAAAAATCAATCTGAAACTGTCAACCTATTTCAGGACGACTCAAAATTAATTAATCCATTTTGCTTTTTAGGGATTTTTAGTTTTGGTGGAACTATGTTTCTGTATTGAATAATTATAAATGTTAGCCATCAATGAAATTAACAGTGAACAAATGTTTCATTTAAACAATGAAAAATAATATTTCTTTGTTGAGTTAAAATTTATCCTTAATTTAATATTTCAAAAACCTATTTACTTATAAAAATTATTCAAAATGTCCTCTAAAATAAAACTCGGACTGATTCTTATTGTAATCTCTGTTTTTACAATTAGTTTCTTTCAGCCACAAGCTCCCACCTTTTTATCGATTGAAAAAAACACGAAGATCGCTTTAGTAGGCGGTAATTTAGGCTCCCGTATGATTAATTATGATCATTTTGAGACGGAATTACATCTTCGTTATCCTGAAAACAATTTGATGGTTCGCAATATGTGCGATGGAGGAGATACCCCAGGATTCAGACCACACTCGGCCCGATTTGCCCCTTGGGCTTTTCCAGGCGCGGAAAAATTCCAATCGGAATTCGCTAATCCTTCACAAAGCGAGGGCCATATCGAAACGCATGACCAATGGATGAGCCGTTTAAAAATGGATGTTGTCATCGGATTTTTTGGATATAGCGAATCTTATGAAGGCAAAGCTAATATTGCGAATTACAAGGCTGAACTTGAGGCATTTATCATGCATACGTTGGCGCAAAAATACAATGGAGTTTCTGCCCCCCAAATGGCCATCGTATCCCCAACGGCTTTCGAAGATTTAACTGCAAAAATAGATTTACCTAACGGAACTGTTCAGAATGCAAACATGGCTTTATATGCTCAGGCGATGAAGGAAGTTTGTGAAAAAAATAATGTGTTGTTTATCAATGCTTTTGATGCATCCAAAAAATGGTATGCAGAATCAACAGAGGATTTGACCATCGACGGGTTTCAATTAAACAATGCAGGATACAAAAAATTGGGTCTATTATTGGCAGACCAAGTTTTTGGAAAGAAAAAATCAGCAATAGAATCTAAAAGATCGGATGTTTATGCAGCCGTTGCTGAGAAAAACTGGATTTGGCATACCGACTATAAAATTCCGAATGGGGTTCACGTATATGGTCGCCGTTACAATCCGTTTGGACCTGATAATTATCCTGCTGAAATTGAAAAAATTCGTCAAATGACGGATAACCGTGAGGCTGCAATCCAAGCATCAATCAAAGGGATGAAGTATGATTTGGCTGCTGCAGATGCAAAGACACGTACTTTAGATCCTGTCAAAACAAATTTCAATCCGGATAAAAACGGTAGCTTGAAATATTTGTATGGAAGCGATGCTTTAAATGAGCTTAAAGTTTCTCCTGGTTACAAAATAGATTTATTCGCTTCGGAAGAAGAATTCCCGAATTTGGCAAAGCCGGTTCAAATGACTTTTGATAATAAAGGACGTCTTTGGGTAGTTTGTATGCCTTCTTATCCACATTATAAGCCGGGTGACGCCAAGCCAAACGATAAAATCATAATTCTTGAGGATACCAATAATGATGGAAAAGCGGATAAGGAAACCGTATTCGCAGATGGTTTACACGTTCCTGTTGGGATGGAAATCACTGAGCATGGAGTTTTTGTCAGTCAAGGAACCAATTTGGTTTTGTTGAAAGATACCAATGGCGATGATCATGCAGATACGAAAGAAGTTATTTTAAGTGGTTTTGACGACCATGATACGCACCATGAAATTTCGGCATTTGTTACCGACGAGTCAGGTGCTATTTACATGGGCGAAGGCGTATTTTTACATACAAATGTGGAGACTCCCTATGGAACGGTTCGTGCAACGAATGGAGGTTTCATGCGATATAATCCGGCAAGACATCATTTGGAGCGTGTAGCTCAGTTGTCAATCCCAAATCCTTGGGGAATTGCCTTTGATAAATGGGGTCAAAACTTTTTTGCTGAAACCTCGGGTCCCGATATGCGTTGGATGATGCCTGGGTCAACTAAAAACCGTTATGGTCAAACAGGGCATAAGTCATTTACCTTGATTGAGGAAAAGCATTTAGTTCGTCCTACTTCAGGTTTAGAATTTGTTTCAAGTCGTCATTTTCCAGATAATGTTCAAGGAGACTTCTTGATTAATAATACAATTGGTTTCCTAGGAATGAAGCAGCACCAATTGACGGATGATGGAACTGGATACAAATCCAAGCACCGCCAAGATTTAATTGTCAGTAGCGATCGTAATTTCAGGCCTGTCGACATGGAATTTGCCCCTGACGGTTCACTTTTTCTAATTGACTGGCACAATATTTTGATTGGTCACATGCAACATAATGCGCGTGATCCATTGCGCGACCATACACATGGCCGTGTATATCGAGTTACATATCCTTCTAGACCCTTAGTAACGCCTGCTAAAGTATATGGCGCGTCGATCGATCAGTTATTAGATAATTTGAAATTGCCTGAATACAGAACTCGTTACCGCGTACGTAGAGAACTTCGTGGACGTAAGGCATCGGAAATCTTGCCTAAAATTACGGCTTGGGTAGCCAAGCTAAATAAAAATGAAGCTGATTATGAGCATCATGTATTAGAGGCATTGTGGGTAACTTGGGGTTTAAATAAAGTAGATCAAAAACTGTTAAACCAATTGCTTCAGGCAAAGGATTATCATGTTCGTGCGGCTGCCGTTAAAGTTTTACGTTATACCGGCCACCAAGTGAAAAACCAAGCAGCTTTATTAGCTAAGGCTGTTGAAGATGAGCATGGTCGGGTACGTATGGAGGCTTTTGTAGCTGCATCTTGGTTACCTAAAGAAACAGCAATGCCTATTTTAGCTTTGGCAAAAAATCATCCTTTAGATGCTTGGATGGATAAGCCGTACGAAATTGCCGTTGCTCACGCGAGTGGTGTCAATGTAATTAGAAAGAAAGAAGCTCCTTTGGTTTCAACGCTAAAAGGGAAAGATTTGGAATTGTTTACGGAAGGGCAAAAATGGTATGCCAAAGAAGGGTATTGCAATACTTGTCACCAGACTAATGGAAAAGGACTTCCTGCTTCTGGTTTCCCTCCATTAGCTAACTCGATTTGGGTTACTGGAAACCAAGAGCGTTTGATCAAATTAGTGATCAAAGGAATTATGGGACCTATGGAATTGAATGGCATAAAATATGCGGGCCAAGTACCTATGACTCCTTATGGCGGTTTAATGTCGGACAAAGATATAGCTGCAGTTCTTACTTATGTTCGAAATTCATTTGGAAATAAAGCATCGGCAATTGATCCTGAAAAAGTGAAGGAAGTACGTGCTAAAATCGAATATAAGCATGATCTATATAATGCCAATATGTTATTGTCTGAACACCCTATCGAAAAATAATCATGAAAAAAAATATCATTTTTTGTCTAGCTGCTTTATTTATTTCGGTTATTTCATTGCCCAGTTTTTCGCGAGAACATACTCCCTTAAAAGCTAAAAAGCAGCCCCTAGTGGTTTTCGTTTGCGGGGATCATGAATATTCAGGCGAGTCGACACTTCCTTTATTAGCCGCTGTTTTAGAAAAGCAATATGGCTTTAGGACTAAGGTGTTAAAATCGTTTCCAGATCAAAATTCTGAGAAAGATATTCCAGGGTTAGAAGCGCTCGCTGAGGCCGATTTGGCCGTATTTTTTCTTCGTTGGCGCCTGCTTCCAGCAGACCAAGTGGCTCTTATCGAAGCTTATTTGAAATCTGGGAAGCCTATCATGGGATTCAGAACAACGACTCACTCTTTTAATTATCCTAAAACTGATTTCTTATTTCCATACAATGGTTTTGCTGAAAGAGCTTTTGGTGCGCCTCCAGGATGGGGTGGACCTTCTAAGCACACGCATTATGGTCACAACGCAAGTACAGATGCGACCGTCATTCCTGAGAAATCGAAACATCCTATTTTAACCGGGGTAAATCCTGAATTCCATGTAAGGTCTTGGTTATACCGTGTTTTACCTGATTATCCAGTGAAAGGAACCGAATGGCTAATCATGGGCAAAGCGGTGAATGCGGATAAAACAGCTGAGGTCCAACCGATCGCTTGGACTTGGGAAAATCAATACAAAGGAAAAGTATTTTTTACCACAATGGGACATCCAGAGGATTTTTCAGTGGAGTCTTTCCAACGATTAGTTGTCAATGCCATACATTGGGAATTAGGTTTAAAAGTGCCTAAGAAGTGGTCAGGAAAATTAGATATTAATGTTCCTTATAGAGGAATGGTCAATTCAAAATAAACAACAATGAAATACCCGATTGCAATGAATACGTTGGTCTATGGACCCGACATGAATGAATCCATTATCCAGCATTTAGCCTACATTAAAGAAGTGGGTTATGAGGGCGTTGAGATACCCATTTTTGTGACGGACCAAGAATATTGGAAGCCTTGGAAAGCCGAAATAGATCGCCTTGGATTAACTGTTTTTACAGTTACTTTTTTAGGGGCCGATATGAATACCATTTCGTCAGATCCTGCGGTGCGCCAAAAAGGGATTGACTTTCTTAAAGAGGCCGTGGACATAACCGCTTACCTAGGAGCTTCTTACCTTTCTGGACCTTTTCATTCTGCCTTAGCTGTGTTTTCGGGTGCGGCACCGACCCAACAAGAATTAGATTGGTCGAAGGAAAGTATGTTGGCCGTCGCGGATCATGCCAAAGCAAAAAATGTCATTTTGGGTTTAGAATATTTAAATCGATTTGAGAATTATGTGGTGAGTTGCGCTGACCAATTATACAGCTTGGTCAAAGCAATCAATCATCCTAATGTCAAAATTATGTTTGACACGTTTCATGCCCACATTGAAGAATTTAATACGGGAGAAGCGATGGTTCGTATTGCGGATGAAGTAGGTCATATTCAATTATCAGAAAGTACTCGGGCCACACTAGGCGAAGGCCAAGTGCATTGGGATAATGTATTTGAACATCTTGAAAAAATGAATTACAAAGGCTGGTTGGTCGTAGAGGCCTTCACTCCTTTATTACCTGCCGCATGTATCTGGCGCAAAAATTATACAACTGAAGCCGAATTAATCTTAAAAAGTTACCAACATATTCAAAAGCATTTAGCTGGCAAATAACATGAAAAATAATCGACGTGATTTCCTGAAAATGGGCGGCCTTACAGCCATTGGTTTAACCTCTTCGCTTTCTCCTGCTGAAGCTGGAGATGCTGCGCAAGCGCAGATCGACCAATTAATGAAAGATCCTAAGCAGACTTTCAATATGTCTGGCTATGCCGCTCCTAAAATTGATACCGTTCGAATAGGTTTCATTGGTTTAGGAAATCGCGGGTCAGGAGCCATTACTAGGGTAAACCGAATTGCCAATGTGCAAACAGTGGCTATCTGTGATATTCGTCCAGCTAAAATAGCTAATGCGTTAAAGGCCTTGAAGAAAATGGACATCGAGCCTATCACCTATACTGAAAAGGAAGAGGCGTGGAAGGAAATGTGCCAAAGACCTGATATCGATTTAATTTACATTGCCACTCCGTGGTATTTACATACGCCAATGGCCGTTTACGCCATGCAACATGGAAAGCATGTGGCCTGTGAAGTACCTGCGGCAACGACCTTGGAGGAATGTTGGCAATTAGTGGAGACATCAGAAAAAACCAAAAAGCATTGCATGATGCTTGAAAATTGTTGCTATGATTTCTTTGAATTATTGACGTTAAATATGGCTCGTCAAGGATATTTTGGTGAATTATTGCATGTGGAAGGGGCTTATATTCATGATTTATTGGATGCTAATTTTAAACAAGATCAGTATTATGACAATTGGCGCTTAAAGGCCAACATGAGAAATGGCAATTTATATCCAACACATGGATTGGGACCCATTTGTCAATTATTAAACGTGAATCGTGGGGATCAAATGGATTATTTGGTTTCAATTCAGTCGGACGATTTTTCGATGCAAAAAAAGGCTTTAGAGTTGTCCGTAAAAGATCCATATTTTAAACAGTTTGTGGATCAGAAGTTTAGAGGAAACATGAACACGACTACCATCAAAACACACCATGGGAAAACTATTATGGTACAACATGATGTCTCAAGTCCTCGCCCTTATTCTCGCATTCACTTATTAAGTGGAACGAATGGTGTGGCAATGAAATATCCGGAGCCTCGAATTTCTAACCATCACCATGAATGGATTAAGCCTGAACAAATGGCTGAAATGGAGAAGAAATATGCACCGCCGATCGTTGCAAAAATTGGCGAATTAGCCAAGCAAATCGGTGGACATGGTGGTATGGATTTTATGATGGATTGGCGCTTAATCGATTGCTTGAGAAATGGACTTCCATTAGATCAAGACGTATATGATGCTGCTGCATGGAGTGCAATTGTACCTTTGAGTGAGGTGTCGGTCAATAATAGATCTCGGTCTATGAATGTGCCAGATTTTACTCGGGGTTCATGGAAAACAAACGCTCCTGTGGATATTAGTTTAAATCAGGGGGCCAATACTGGGGTAAAACCTGCTAAAGTATAATTTATTTCTTTTTCCAGAATTTTTTTCCTCCCTTATTTCCACTACCGGAAGAGAAATTTCTTGGTTTTTCAGCCGATTTATAAGCCGCTGGATCATAGGCAGGAGTTTCACCAAACTCCGCTGGGACCTCGGCTTTAATCACTGATTTTTCTAAGAGTGTTTCGATTGTTGCAAATTTTCTTTGCTCTGTTGGGCTAATAAAAGTAAAGGCTGTTCCTTGGCTTTGGGCTCTTGCCGTACGCCCAATTCGATGGATGTAGTCTTCTCCGTCATTAGGAACATCATAATTGATCACTAATTCAATTTCGTCGATATCGATGCCTCTGCTTAATATATCAGTCGCAACTAAAATACTCAAATTTTTATTTCTAAAATCTTGCATGACTTTTTCTCGTTGGTCTTGCATCAAATCAGAATGTATTTCTTCTACTTTAAATTTAGAACGTTTTAGATCAGCCGTTAATAGCTTCACATTTTGCTTTTTAGAGCAAAATATTATGACCCGGGTATATTCCTTTAATTTTAATAAATATTTAATCAAAGGTGCTTTTTGTGCTTCATATACCACAAAAGCATTTTGAACTATTTGTTCAGGTGGTTTAGAAACGGCAATATTAATTTCTACAGGATCCGTTAAAAGTTTTCTAGCCAATTCCCGCATTTTATGAGGCATCGTGGCTGAAAACAATAGATTTTGTCTGGTAGGAGCGAGGAAAGAAATGATTTTCATCAATTCATCTTGGAAGCCCATGTCTAGCATCCGATCGGCTTCATCTAAAACCAAGTATTTAACTTCTTTTAAATTGACATATCCCATATTTAAATGGGCAATCATACGGCCAGGCGTACAAACAACAATATCACAACCACTCGTTAAGGCCGTTTTTTCAGCGGTAAATGAATTTCCGTCACCACCTCCATAAACAGCGATGCAACTGACATTGGTAAAATACCCAAGGCCTTCCATGTTGTCGGCAATTTGAATGGCTAATTCACGTGTGGGAACAATGATCAACGCATTTATTTTGTTCTCATCATGTGGTTCAGTGATAATCTTATTGACAATCGGCAATAAAAATGCTGCGGTTTTTCCCGTACCTGTTTGAGCTGAGGCAATGATATCTTTGCCTGCTAAGATGGGTTGGATGACTTGTGATTGTACTGGAGTTGCGGTTTTGTACCCCATGGAGTCAATTCCTGCTAATAAACTGTCTGTTAGACCTAATTCTTTAAATGTCAAAATCCTTGATTTGTTAATGTATTGTATAAATTTAGAGAAATTTTATAGCTTTGAGGCATCTTGCCTTAAATATAAAATACTAAACCTAATAATCAATGGTAGGAATAAATTTCCGCAACGCGCTTCGTGAGGGTAAAAATGTGTATGGAACTCAGATTTCTTCCACGTCTCCTAAAATGTTTGATTCAGTCATCAGCCTTGGGCTTGATTTTGTGTTTTTCTGCAATGAACATGTTCAATATAATCCCGAAACGCTAAGTTGGATGTGCCGTGCCTTCAAAGCCGCAGGGGTAAATCCTTTAGTCCGTATTTTAGAACCAAGTCCCTTTTTAGCTACTCAAGCGCTCGACCCAGGGGCCTCTGCCATTTTAGTTCCATATGTAGAGGAAATTGAGTATGTGATAGCTTAGATAGCTGCAGTTA
>JABMMK010000211.1 GCA_013205605.1 Cytophagales bacterium
GCCTCATTAGCCATAGCCGAAACCGACCCTAAATATGCGGACGAATACATCCCAAAAGTGATCGCTAATCTACCTTACTCTAACAAATTTTATGCACCGGATGGTTCTTGGTATGAGGGACCTGGATATTGGGCATATGCCACTGAATACCTTTCCTATGGTATGTCCGCTTTACAAACAGCTTTAGGAACGATGAAAAGTTTAGAGACAACAGAAGGTCTTTCGAAAACAGGCTTTGCTCCAATGCTGACGACGGGACCGACAAATTACATTTTTAACTTTGCTGATTCGGGTGAAAATAGCAAAGGTACTACCTCGGCTGCCATGTTCTTTATGGCCAACGCCTATTCAAACACGGACATTTCAAATTACTTGCACAACTATATGTCGGCCACCTCGGCTTTAGCCAAACCCTTTCATGTCGTTTGGTACAGAAGTCCAAGCAATTCCACACCTACTGTACCATTAGACCACATGTTAAAAGGGGAATTAAATGATTTGGTCATCATGCGAAGTTCTTGGACGGATAAATTTGCCACTTGGATTGGGGTCAAATCAGGTACAAACAGTTCCCCCCATTCACATTTAGATCTAGGAAGTTTCGAATTGGATGCGGGGGGTGTTCGTTGGGCCAAAGACCTGGGCTCCGATGACTATAACCTAGATGGGTATTGGACGATGGGCGTCGGTGGCAAAAGATGGACCTATTATAGACTTGGTTCATTAAGCCACAATGTCCCTGTTTTAGGCAATAAAAATCAATATGAATTAGCTAAAGCTAGCTTTTCTAGCACTGCATTAAATGTTTCTGAGCCATCTGCAACCATAGATCTAAGCCAAGCATATCGTGATTATTCAAGCAAATCCACAAGAAAAATAAGTCTAGTCAACAACCGAAAAGATGTAGTCATCGAAGATGATTTTGTAATCAAGTCGGCCACAGAAGTCGCCTGGGGAATGACAACCGATCAATCCATCGAGATATTGCCCAGCGGCAAAGCCATTCTCCGAAATGCGACCATCACAACAAAAACGTTGGAAGTTGAAATCATCAGCCCTACGGGAGCAAAATTCACGATTGAATCAGCAAAAAAATCAGCACCCGAAAAATTAAATACGGGAACGCAAAGGCTGATGGTCAGGATAGCCAATCAAATAGGAAATGTTAAATTGCAAATAAAACTAAGCCCAAAAGGCTAAATCTAAACCTCCAATTCATGAAAAAACACTTGCTCTATGTAAGCCTAATTTTGATTTCTGCTTTTGCAGAAGCACAAGTAACTCCTCGAAATTTTTTAGCTAAAGCCTTCAGTAAAGAAATGGTACAAAAGGCGCTCATTTCACAAAAAGACTACAAGCCTTATCCAAAAACACGGGCTGAATGGGTCAATATCATCCCAGAAGATGAGCAAAAACAAATCATTAAAAAAGCTGAATCAGTACTCAACAAACCCGTTCCTGTAATCGATGCTACACTTTTAATGGAATATGTAAGATCAGGAGATCGAGAAGAGCATGGTAAAATATCGTTCGGAAAACGAAATAGTCTGATGGAACTTGTGATCGCAGAGACACTTGAAGACAAGGGCCGATTTACTGAAAAAATCATGAATTATGTCTGGTCCATTTGTGAAGAGACCTATTGGGGAGTTCCTGCACACTTGTCGGTACAAAAAGCGAGAAGTGGAATGCCGGATGCTGAGGACCCAACGGTCGATTTATTTGGGGCAGAAACTGCTGTGGGCCTAGCGCTGACCGACTATTTTGTGGGGGATAAATTGGATAAAATTTCTAAACTTCTGCGTAAACGAATCTACTTTGAAGTCAACAAAAAAATCCTGACACCGGTCCTGGACCAAGAACGTTATGGTTGGCTCAGCAAAACGCGTGCCGTTAACAACTGGAATCCATGGATTATCTCAAATGTAATGTTGGCCAATTTACTTTTGGAAAAAAATGAAGCCACTCGGCTTTCACATGTGTACACCCACATGAACTATTTAGACCTGTACTTTAATGGGTTAGGAGATGATGCGGGTTGTGATGAAGGTCCCTCTTATTGGTTTGCGGCGGGAGCAAGTGCATTTGACGCGCTCCAAGTATTAGCTTCGGCGACCAACGAAAAATGCGAAATCTACAAAGAGCCATTCATTCAGAAAATGGCCTCTTATGTATATAAAATGCATATTTCAAATGACTACTTCGTGAATTTTGCTGATGCAGATCCTACCTTGAAACCGGATGGCATCATGTTATACCGATTTGGAAAAGCTTTAAATGATGCTCCACTCATGGCATTTGGTCATTGGGCTACACAAAATTTTGACCCAGCCATCAGCATGACAGGCTATCAAAAACATCGTCATCTTTGGAATTTAATGGCTTTCAGTTCCATGCCCAAAGAAAAAGTAGCTCATCCAGAACTTGGCGACTATTGGTTTAATGACATCCAAGTAGTGACTGCAAGGCACAAAGACTTGTTTTTTGCGGCACATGGCGGGCATAATGCCGAGTCTCATAACCATAATGATGTGGGTGATTTTGTCTATTATGCGAAAGGCGAGCCTATTATTATCGACGCAGGCCGTGGAAACTATACGGCAAGAACTTTTTCTGCTCAGCGCTATTCCCTTTGGTTTACTCAATCGGAATACCACAATTTACCATTCATTAATGGAGTAGGCCAAAAAGCTGGTCGGGACTTTGAAGCCAGTGCAGTCAGTAATTTCATGAATGAAAAAGCAGCGGGAATATCCTTAGATTTAGCGAAAGCCTATCCAGCGGAAGCGGGCATTAAATCATGGAAAAGAACTTTGCAATTGAATAAAGTGAAAGGACAGGTCGAAATCAAAGATCAGTTTGAGCTTTCTGAAAATAAGCAAGGGGTCCAACAAGCCTTCATTACTTTATGCACCATCGATTCCTCCACTCCGGGGAAATTAAACTTGACAACCAGTACGGGAGATAAACATGTGCTGTCGTATGATGCTAAAAAATGGACCATGGCGGTGGATCTTCCTTCCACTGATGGACCTGAGTATAAAAGTTTTAAAACGAAGTGGGCGAATAGACCGGTCCAACGAATTATATTCACATCGAAAGAAAAAGGATTACAAGGGAATTATCAGTTTACGATACAGTAAGAATTAACAAGAATTTTGCTCGAAAGGTGGTGCGCATAAAATCGCATCACCTTTTTTTTATGGGAATAGTGCAATTCATTATTTTTAAATAAATTCATTCCATACTCCTAAAAATAAACGTTTTTTTCACGTTTAAAACATAAAATATATCTAAATATTTTTTATGTAAACGTTTACGGTAACATTTACAGAAAAAAAATAGCTAATTCCTTTGGTAGTGGAATGGTAAATCAGTATCATTATTTAAGGATACTTTTTAATTAAACCAATTATCAATTGTCCGATATAAATTAAATCCTAAAAATACTTTTGATGAAAAAAACTTACCCAATCAGATATAGGGTAGCTCGATGGAGCATCCTATTAGCTATGGCCTTTGCCATGCCATTGTTTTACACGCTTGGTTCAACGAACCTCACTGCAGTTGTAGCTTCCAAACTAACTGGAACTGTTACAGATGAAAACGGAGTTGGAATGCCCGGAGTTACAATTGCCAAAAAAGGAACTTCTAGTGGAGCGAATTCAGATGTTAATGGAAAATATTCCATTGATGTAAATCCTGGAGACGTTTTAGTTTTCTCTTTTGTAGGCTATAAGTCTCAAGAAGTAAAAATTGCCAATCAATCTGTTCTAAATATCCAATTAGCCGTAGATGCTAAATCCTTGGAAGAAATTGTCGTGACGGGTTACGGAAATCAAAAAAAGAAGGACTTCTTAGGTTCATCTGCTTCCATTAAATCAGCAACGATTCAAGAAATGCCGGTTGTCAGTGTAGAATCTGCCATGCAAGGAAGAATGACCGGAGTTCAGGTCCAACAAAGTTCTGGCCAACCGGGTGCTGGTATTTCCATTCGTGTGCGTGGAGTAACTTCCATCGCGGGTGGAAATGAGCCACTTTTTGTGATTGACGGAGTTCCGCAGTACAACAATGACAACCGTGCGATGAACGGAATGTCTTCATTCAATGCAAGTGATATCGAAAGCATTGAAGTGTTAAAAGATGCTTCAGCTACAGCTATTTATGGTTCAAGGGGAGCAAATGGTGTGGTTCAAATTACGACTAAAAGTGGTAAAGCGGGCGTGAGTCGCGTTACTTATGAATCAACTTACACCAATCAAATCATTCAAAGAAAATTGAACTTAATGAATGGAGTTCAAATGCTTGATTTTATTAAAAAATATTATACAAATTCAAATCTTGTACTTCCTGCTGAAGTAACCAATGCGACGAATGCTGAGACTGACTGGCAAGACCAAGTATTGCGCGCTGCCTTGCAACAAAATCATACCTTAAGCTTTTCTGGTGGTAATGATAAAACACAGTACTACGTTTCTGGAAACTACTTAGACCAGCCAGGAATTATCAAAGGATCTGACTTCAATAGAGGATCCATGCGTTTCAATTTAACTTCTCAGTTGAATTCAAGAATTAGCTTAAGAACTTATATGACTGCCTCTAGAACTGTTTCTAATGGTTTCTCTGCAACAGATAATTCGCCAACCCGACATCAAGGTAAAAATGGAGTAGGTGCCATGGTATTAGCATCGCCTACCGTACCTGTTTATAATCCAGATGGTACGTATGGAAATCCTAGACCTTTCTCTTTCAGTGGAATCGATGTTGAAAATCCATTAGCATTTACGAAGGAATCCTTAGATCGCAACACGGTGGTTCGTTTTCAAGGGGGTATGGATTTCAATGTAAAATTAGCTGAGGGATTAGTCAATACAACCCGAATAGGAGGTGATTATTTTTCTGCGCGTGCAGATTTGTATTTCCCAATTGTGTTAGCCCAATTAAGTTCTGGGGTGGGTATAGGCCAATTAACTACCACTAGCTCGTTAAATGTGGTTGCTGAAGATTATTTGGAATACAAAAAGAAGTTTGGCGATTTGGAGTTTGAAGGTATTGTCGGCGGTTCTATTCAATCGGCCCAACAAGACATCATCAATTTATTAGGTTCAAAATACCTTTCAGATGATTTGAAAAATTACAGCTTTGCCGCGGCAGGTTCTGTTTCAAAGCCGGTTACTGATATCATCACCAACCGCTTAGTTTCAGGTTTTTCAAGGGTACGGTTAAACTTTAAGGATCGTTATTTATTTACGGCTAGTATTCGTCGAGATGGCGCGTCTGTATTTAGCAAGAATAAGAAATATGGAGTTTTCCCTTCCTTGGGTTTAGCTTGGAAAGCATCTGAAGAGCCTTTCATGAAAAATGTTACGGCCATTTCAAACCTTAAAGTTCGTGCTACTTGGGGACAATCTGGAAATCCTGCGATTCAACCTTATCAATCATTATTGATCGGAAACGTAATTAATACGGCTCAAGGAGCTGGATCTGGATTAGCGGTAGGTTTATCTCCTACATTGCCAAACGACAATTTGACTTGGGAGACAACGACTCAAACGAATGCTGGTTTGGATTTTGGATTCCTAAATGACAAATATCGAGTGACTTTAGATTATTATGTAAAGAACACAACCTCTTTATTAGCGACGGTCCAATTGCCTCCATCATCTGGATATAACACGATTATTGAC
>JABMMK010000212.1 GCA_013205605.1 Cytophagales bacterium
CCCATCTGGAGAACAGAAGATGGATCTGAGGAAATCTGTATTGGCTCATTGGCACAGTTGGCAGACGAAATTGAAAAGGCCAACCACTCGGGCCAATTGTCTGAGGTTCAAAAATCAGGGAATTCCGCTTTTCAGATCGCGCTGGAAAATAGACAAGCTGATTTACACCGACCTTTTGTGGACGAGATTTATTTGTTGAGCGCCTCGGGACAAATACTAAGCCGAGAGCTTGATTTGATCGATGTTTGGTTTGATTCGGGTGCCATGCCTTTCGCCCAATGGCACTATCCATTTGAGAATCAAGAAATATTTAAAAAGTCATATCCTGCCGATTTCATTTCGGAGGGAGTTGACCAAACACGCGGTTGGTTCTTTACATTACACGCTATTTCAGCCATGGTGGAGGATTCAGTTGCCTTTAAGCATGTAGTTTCTACCGGCTTAGTGTTGGATAAAAATGGAAATAAAATGTCCAAAAGACTGGGCAATGCCGCCGATCCTTTTGACACGCTATTGAAATACGGCGCTGACCCGACGCGCTGGTACATGATCACCAATGCCCAACCTTGGGATAATTTAAAATTTGATTTAGCCGGAATTACGGAAGTACGGAATAAGTTTTTTGGCACACTGACCAATACCTATAATTTCTTTGCTTTATATGCCAATTTAGATGGTTTTGATGCCTCAAATGTGCGCGTTGAGGAGGAAAACTTATCTGAATTAGACCGATGGATTTTATCTAAATTAATGAATTTAATTGCTGAGGTGGATGAGTCTTTTGAAACCTATGAGCCTACAAAAGCGGGTCGGGCGATACAAGATTTTGTGTGCGATCATTTGTCAAATTGGTATGTACGCTTATCTAGGCGACGTTTTTGGAATCCTGAGGCCAAGGAATTAGGCCTAAGTGCAGATAAAAAAGCGGCCTATCAGACCTTGTATACTTGTTTAGAAACGGTGGCCCAATTGATGTCTCCGATCGCGCCGTTTTATGGCGAATGGTTGTATAAAAATTTAACTCAAAAGGAATCAGTTCATTTAACTGATTTTGTCAAGGTTAATGCCGCTTGGAAAAATGAGGATTTGGAAACTTCGATGGAATTAGCTCAGCGAATCTGTTCTTTGGTACACTCGATTCGTAAAGTGCATAAATTAAAGGTGCGCCAACCATTGGCCCAGGTGCTGGTTCCTGTTTTACAGGAAAATGTTCGAGAGCAAATTAGGCGTGTCGAGGATTTAATTAAGTCGGAAGTTAATGTCAAGCAGGTAAATTATTTGAATGATGCTTCCGGTGTCTTGAGTAAGCGGGTTAAGCCTAATTTCAAAGCGTTGGGACCTAAGTTTGGGAAGGACATGAAAGCGGTGGCTGATCTTATTACGAGTATGTCAAAAAATGATTTATCTACGGTGGAATCTGCCGGTTCAGTTAATCTACATGGTTTTGAGATAGGAATGGGCGATATAGAAGTGATGACGGAAGATATGCCAGGATATTTGACTGCCAGTGAAGGGGGCTTGACTATTGCGCTTGATAACACATTAAGTCCTGAATTGATTCGGGAAGGAATGGCCCGCGAATTTGTGAATCGCGTCCAAAATTTACGCAAAGACTTAGGTTTTGATGTCATTGATAAAATTCATATTTCGATCCAGGAAAATACGAGTGAATGGAAAGATAGTTTGACTGAATTTAAAGGATATATAAGCCAAGAAGTTCAAGCTATTTCGATTGATTGGGTGAATGAGATTAGTGAAGGTTATTCAGAAGTCAGTATAGATGATGTAAATTTAAATGTCCGTTTGACCGTTGCATAAAACAAGGTAGACATGGTTTTCAATTCATTACAGTTTTTGGTGTTTTTTGGAATTGTGACCAGTGCTTATTTTTTATTGGCTCACAAATACAGATGGGCTTTGTTACTAGCGGCTTCTTGTTATTTTTATATGGCTTTTGTTCCTATTTATATAGGGATTTTAGGCTTGACCATTGTCATCGATTATTTTGCTGGGATCTATTTGGAACGGTTTCAGGGGGGTGCAAAAAAAATATTTTTGGGTTGTAGTTTGCTGGCCAACTTAGGTGTGTTGGCCATTTTTAAATATTACTTTTTTTTTACGGACAACTTTAATTTCCTAGCCAGTTATTTCTCCATTCCTATACACTTCCCGGTTTTAAACATTTTACTGCCCATTGGCCTGTCATTCCATACGTTTCAAGCGATGAGCTACACGATCGAAGTTTATCGAGGTAAGCAAAAGGCGGAACGGAATTTTGGAATTTATAGCCTTTATGTGATGTTTTATCCACAGTTGGTGGCCGGACCCATCGAAAGGCCACAAAATCTAATTCATCAATTTTACGAAAAACATGTTTGGGATACCGCCCGAGTAAAATTAGGCTTGCTGCAAATGATGCAAGGTTTTTTCAAAAAAGTAGTCATTGCCGATCGCCTGGCGATGGTGGTTGATCCAGCCTATGCAAATTTATCAAACCAGAGCAGCTTGAATTTAATCATCGCCAGTATCTTTTATTCATTTCAAATCTATTGCGATTTTTCGGGCTATTCCGATATCGCGATTGGGGCTTCCAAGGTGATGGGTTTCAAACTCATGAATAATTTTAATGCACCCTACACGGCCAAATCCATTCCAGATTTTTGGCGCCGTTGGCATATTTCCCTCTCCACCTGGTTTAAAGACTATGTATATTTTTCTTTAGGAGGTAACCGCGTATCGGTTCCTCGTTGGTATATCAATATAATGATCGTCTTTATTTTGTCAGGCTTTTGGCATGGGGCCAGTTGGAACTTTGTGATTTGGGGAGCTTTACACGGATTGTTCCAATTAATGGGTTTGACGCTTAATCGGATTTTCCCTAATTTGGCAGCGGATGAGCAAAAGTCAGCTGCTGGAGTTTGGATGTACCGACTATTCACATTTTTACTAGTGACGATTGCCTGGGTATTTTTTAGAATTCCAAAATTTGGGGATATACAGATTTACTTTGGCCAATTAACTCGCGGCTCTATGCTAGACCCGATATCTTTAGCTTTTAATACCAGTGAATTATTATTTTCTATTTTGTTGATTGTGGGTTTATATCTGTATGATTTTAAAAGGGACAAAATAAAGGTGGATTCGGTCAAATTATTTTGGCCGATTATATCTGGATTGGCGTTTTTGATTTACTTTTTTGGAGTCTTTAATTTGAAACAGTTTATTTATTTTCAGTTCTAATTTATGCAAAAACTACTCGCATGTATTGGGTTTATTTTTTGTGCACTTACCTTGTATTTGACTAGTTCAAATGCGGGTATGAAGTGGATTACCCAAGACCGTTATAGTCAAATAGGGGCTTTGGGAGCGGATAAATACCTGTATGGCGACCTGTATGGATTGACGTATTTGAGCAAATTTAAAAATGTAAAAGACACTAATTTTGTTTCAATACCGACCAAAGATGAAAAACCAAATAGCGATATTGCGAATCTTTTTATTCTGGGGGATAGTTATTTATATAGCTTTTTCAAAGAAGATCCCCGCTATTATGCCAACATAGGCCAAGTTAAGTTTATTCGTTGGTCTGTCGCCAATCCCATTGAAATTATTCCCCCGAGAAATCAAAAAAATATTTTGTTGATTGAATCGGTTGAGCGAAATATGTCCAGTCTATTCAATTTAAATTCCGTGAAGGCCCGATTGGATAGGGCGGAGGCGGTGCAATCAGAGCCAAATGCACGTCAGAAAATAGAATATTTTTTTGCTGAAATTGACGGAGGAATCAAGGAAAGTTTATATCATAAATCTCTTGAGGCCAACATTGAATTTGCTTGGTTTAATTTTGGTTTTTGGGAACCATTGAAGGAATTAAAAGCTGATTTTAATTTAAATTTCTTTGGTCGAGTGGACAAAGAAGTTGCCATTTCAAAGGATCAAAACTTTTTGTATTTAGCTGAAACGCTTAACCTTAATAACCCTGGGAGCTCATTTTCGGACATCAGTGAAGAGAAATTAAAAGCTCAAGTAAGCGAATTAAATAGGATACAGGATTATTACAAAGCTAGGGGCTTCGACGAGGTCATCTTTTCGATTATTCCGAATCCTGTGTCAGTGCTGAAAACGGAGAATAGACCAGATAATCACCTTATTCAAAGAATTAAGTCTCACCCTGATTTTATGGGGAAATTAATGGATGCAACGGAAGATCTGTCCAAAAATGCTAAATCAAATTTCTTCACTTCTGATTCACATTGGAATCAGAAGGGTGCAAAGATTTGGTTAGACCAGTTGAATCGCCAAATCAAAAACGTAACTTATTTAGGAAATTGAGTTTTGTCTAGTTTGGGTAAAAGTTGCAATGCATTTTTATAGTATACTTTTTTAAGTACTTCGTCAGGAAGTTCTAACCCATAAATCCTCCAGAACGCATGTCTTTTTCGGTAGTATGGAAAGTATTCATCGCCAGTTTCTAGTAATCGGAAATAGGTGTAGTATTCAGACGTGGTCCAAATGTCTTTTCCAAAAAGCACTCGGTCTTGATATTTGATCATGAAAGCGCGCGCATTTTTGGGTTGGCGTCCTAGTTCATGAATCACGGCTCCGATCTCGGTGTACATATTTGGGTAAAGATTCATGAGTCGGCCTAATTCGGGTAAATTGTTTCCGAGCCAAGCTAAATGGGCGCTAATGAATTTGGTATTGGGGTGCCTTTTGATGATATCAAATTGCTCATCCATCACTATTTTCCATGAAGGGTATTTGGTTGAGGGTCTTGCTCGGCTTGGAAATTGTTTAAGTTCAAGCCAGCGTTCATTGGTTTTATCGTGTACGTCAAAAAATGAAATGGGTTCTCCGGTATGGATCAAAATGGGGATATTTAGTTCACCACATTTGGCCCAAATGGGATCTAGTCTTGGGTCATTGGTGCGTATCCTATTGCCTTTTGAATCTTTTACTTCTAAGCCTAAGTCTTTAAATATTTTTAATCCCATGGCACCTGCTTTCACTTCTTTTTCTAGGGCCTTGACTGTTTCTGCAGACCAGTTTGGGTTATCGATATCACTAAAATTCAGGTTGGTAAACACGATCACCCGACCATCGGCTTTTTCTTTTCCTGCATTGACAGATTGAATTAAAAAATCAGTCCCTTGTTCTCTTGCCCCGCTTCTATAATATCCTTTTCCACTTAAGTTGATCATGAATTTCATGTTAAGGCTATCCATTTGCTTAACTAAATAGCCTAAATTTTGGCTTGGCATATTGTTTTGATGATTGTGAATATCGATGAATGGATATTTGGCCTTTTTGACGGTATGTTCGGGTACGACGAGTGTTGATATAGGATCATACTCTTCAAAAGCCATGGTTTTTTCTTGAGCGAATGAAGGTACACTGAGTAGGATGCAGAAGGGAAATAAATATTTTATCATGTGCTTATTAGGTTAATTCAGCGAATCTATTGAATATATTTTAAAATTGATCATGCAAAATGGTATATTCGCTCTATTTATGAAAATTAGGCTGTATATATTTTTATTGGTTTGTTTCTCTTTGAATCCCTTATTTGGTCAAAAGAAAAAGCAGGAGGCTCATAACCTGACGGGTGCGCAGTTGGAGGAATTAATGACTGAGGGGATGAGGCATTACATTAAAGACGATTTTGATGAAGCCATTTTAGTGTGGGAACATTTGATTCTTGAAGTTCCTAATGAACCTTCCATTTATTATTATCTTGGGAAGGCCTATTTGGCACAAAATAAAAATTCTTTGGCTTTTAAAAATGCGGCGGAGGCTTGGAAACTTTCCCCTCACTCCATGGATTATGGACTTTTCTATGCGGACATCGCGTTAGATTTACGCAAAATAGATGAGGCTTTGGAAGCACTTCATAAAATGTCTGAATTTGACGAGATCCAGCCTGAGATTGGATTGCGCTTAGCGCAGGCCTATTTATGGAAGGAAAATGGGAAGGAAGCTTTGAACGCGTTGAAGAAGGTGGAGGTTTGGTTGGAAGACTTTCCGGAAATTGTTCGAACGAAGCAATTTATTTACCTAAAGGAAAAGGATGTTTCGGGGGCCATGAATGCTGGTTTTAGCTTGATCGAAAATTCACCTGATGAATTATTATTTACTTGGGATCAGATGGAAACGGTTTGGGATTTGGTGTCGGGAAAGACATTGCAAGCAGAACTTCGACCCTTAAAATCTAAATATTCGAGTCAGGGCCAATTGAATTTAATGAGTGCCAAATTATTTTTGGAAGCCAAAAATTTAGATTCTACCTGTGTAGAAATTTTGCATGCTGCCTCAGATTTGAGAATGAGTTCGGAGATTTTGGGCCAATTAACCATTCAAATTTTAGGATTAATTAAGTCGAGAGAAGACTGGCAAACGGTTTATGAAATGATTTTAGAATTAAAGGGATTGTATCCTGTAGATCCTAGATTTGCTGCGCTTGAGGGTGATTTGTGGGCCAATATATCCAAGTTTAAAGAAGCGCAAGTTTCCTATTTACATGCGGCTAGAATGGGTAATGCTAAGTTTGAAGTTTGGGCTCGAATAATTCAATTGGATTACGAGATGAACTTGTTGGATAGTGCAACTATACATGCTGAAGAGGCCCTTGTTCTTTTTCCAAATCAAGGTTTTTTATGGTTTCAAAAAGGGTTTTCGGAGTATTTGAATGGAAAAATAAATGAATCCATTCGTTCATTTGAGGGAGCCATTCCCATGGCCAACAGCCAAGATGGTTGGTATATGCAATTATATGGTATCATGGGGGATGCTTATCATTCCAAAGGTTTATATAAGCAATCCGATGCTTGTTTTGACAAAGTCTTAGTCGTAAATCCCATGGAAGAACATGTCTTAAATAATTATAGTTATTACTTGTCTTTGAGGCGTGACCGTTTGGATAAGGCCGCTCTCATGTCGAAGAAGTTAGTGGACAAATTTCCTACTAATGGTACTTATTTGGATACTTACGCATGGGTATTGTTTCAAAGGGGTGAATACTTAGAATCATTAGTCTATATTGAAAAAGCCTTGAAGGATGAGAAGCAAAATAGCTCAACGGTTTGGGAACATTATGGGGATGCGCTTTTTAAGAATGGGCGCGTAGATGAGGCGGTTAAGGCTTGGAAAACAGCAAATTCCCTTGAAGGGGCAAGTAATAAATTGGATAAAAAGATTGAAAATAAACGAATTATCGAAAATTGAGATAATTTTGTAAACGCTTATTCGCTTAAATTTTAAGATGCGCCGAACCATTATTTTTTTCTTCACAGCTTTTAGCATTTTTTCTTGTGGGAAAAAGGTCGTCGTTCCCACCCTATTGGCGACATCAGTTAGCCCAACGGCAGATACTTTAGCGAAAAAGGAAGTCAATTTGATCGACTCAGTGGCAAAGAAAACCATAGAGCCCTTGAAAATGGACGATGCTGAATTAAAATTAGCCCCTGACGATTTAAATTTTAACTTTTTGAAAGCGAAGTCTAAAATCGTGTGGAAGACTCAGCAGGACCAAGATACGTATACGGTTGATATTCGCATGAAAAAAGATAGCTTGATTTGGGTTAATATATCCCAATCTGGTTTTACGGGAGCGACTGGATTGTTTTCAAAAAACAAGGTTCAATTGTATCAAAAAATTAATGGGGAATACTTCGATTTAACCTATGATAGCGTCAGTGTGATGATGGGTTTTAAGGTGGATTATTCGATTCTTCAGTCGCTCATTGTGGGGAATCAGCCTTATAAAAAGAACAATTCAAGGGTTATTCGAGAGAATGAAAATATAATTTTAAAGCAGCAAGAGGGGAGGATTAATATTGATAATATGGTAGGTCCCAACCGAAAATTAAAAAAGTTATTAGTTAATGACGTTCCCACGAGCAATAAGATGACCATGGATTTTGAGGAATTCACTTTATTGAATCAGGTGCTTTTTCCTTTTTCTAGTCAAATTAATTTGGATGTAAAGGATAAGGATAATAAAAGCGTGAATACGTTGATCACTATTAAATACTCTAAAGTGGAGCTTTTGGATACACCATTGGAATTCCCATTTAAGGTTCCGGAAAAATTATTGAATCCTACACGTAAATGAAATTACACTATATCACTTTATTGATTGCCTTTTTTATCGGTTTTGAGACCTATGCTCAAGTGGATAAAAAAACTCAATTGGAGCAGCAAAAGAATGATAATTTGGTCAAAATAAAGGAGTTGAATTCCATTATTTCAAAAACATCAAAAAAGAAAAAGGTATCGATCGGTAAATTAAATGTACTCAAGGAGCAGATTGTTGTTCAAAAGAAGCAAATCAATATACTGAACGAAAATCAAAATTTATTGGCGTCCGAGGCTAAAGTATTAACCCAGCAAAGTGATAAGTTGGCCGTCAAATTAGCGAAATTAAAGCAAGCGTATGCGAAGATGTTATATGAGGCGGAGAAAGTATCAACGGTCAATAACAAATTAAGTTTCTTGCTTTTATCGTCAGATTTAGGAGAGTTTGTTCGTCGGTTTGACTTTTTAAAACAATATACTTCGAATCGAAAAGGGCAGGCTAAAAAGATTTTTGAGACTCGCCAAGACTTAATGTCGAAAAAGCAGCAAGTGATTTTCAAAAAAAATGAAGAGAAAAAAGTGTTAGTGGTTAAGGAAAAAGAAAAGGTGAAGTTGGAGGTCATGAAAACGAAAGAGGCGAAGGTGGTGACGGTATTGACTCAACAGGAGAAAAAATTGAAGATTGAGTTGGAGCGGAAAAAATTAGCGATCAGGAAATTGGATAATTTAATTGCCGGGATTGTTCAGCGGGAGATTCAAAAAAGTATGGAGCGGGAGCGCCGATTACGTATGGCGGCTCAGGCGAAGAAATTAGAAGTCAATAAGCCGGAGTTACCCAAACCTAAATTGGAAGATGGCCTCGTTAAAAAATATGAAAAGCCTGCTGACAAAGTGGAAGAAGTTTCGAAGTCGGAACCCAAAAAGGAAATTGTCAAAGAAAAAGCTGCAGCGAAAGTGGTAGTCGCAGAGCCTGTTTTAGAAAAAAATACCTATTACATGAATGCTGATGAGGCTAAATTAGCTGTTTCATTTGCGGCATTAAAAGGCAGAATGCCTTTCCC
>JABMMK010000213.1 GCA_013205605.1 Cytophagales bacterium
ACCAGTTTAACGGCGATGGGGAATGAGGTTGGCGATGTCAATAATGATGGATTAGCCGATATCGTAGCCTTAGATATGTTGCCAAAAAATACAGAAAGAAAGAAACAATTAGCGCCACCCAACAACTACCAAACCTACATAAATAGTGATCAATTTGGGTACACATACCAGTATATGCGAAATACGTTGCAATTGAATTCAGGTAATCAGGCCGACGGCACAAGCAAACCTTTTCATGAAATTAGTTTAATGGCAGGTATTTCTGAAAGTGAGTGGAGCTGGTGTCCTTCTTTGGCCGACTTTGACAATGATGGATACCGCGATTTATTTGTGACTAATGGATATCCTCGAGATGTAACAGATCGCGATTTTATGCTCTATCGGGCTAATACTTTGCAGTTGTCGTCCTCCGCTTTAATGCTAGAACAAGTACCTGTAATCAAAATAAGTAATTACGCCTACCGCAATCGGGGAGATTTGACTTTTGAAGATGTCACTGAAAAATGGGGTCTAAGCATACCTTCATTTTCCAATGGAGCCGCTTATGGCGACCTAGATAACGACGGCGATCTCGATTACATCGTTAATAATATCAACGATAAAGCATTTTTATATCGCAATAATTCGCGCGAGGAACAGGCCGATAGATCGCATTATTTACGTATTAAATTTAAAGGAGATCAAAAAAATCTTCAAGGTTTTGGAGCCAAAATTGAAGGTGTTTTTGAAAATGGGGAACGCTTTTATTATGAAAATACTCCTTACCGCGGTTACCTATCGTCGGTTGAACCTGTGGCTCATATAGGCTTGGGAACGAAACGAAAATTAAAGGAAATCCACATTGTTTGGCCTAATGATAAAATGCAAGTCATTAAGAAGCCAGGAGTGGATCAAATATTAACGGTTTCTATGGATGCGGCAAAAGAGCCCTATCAAACTCTTTTTGAAGCGAATAAGCCTTTATTAAAAGATATTTCGGAGGAACTGAATTTAGTGGATGTGCATCAAGAGTATGACTTCATCGACTTTAATTACCAAAATTTAATGCCTTTTAAATTATCCCAATTAGGACCTGGATTATCAGCCGGGGATGTGAACGGGGATGGCTTGGAAGATTTTTTCCAAGGAGGAGCTAAGTTCTATTCGGGTATTTTTTACATCCAAAATCAAGCGGGACAGTTTAATGCTAAGCCTCTAGAAAAAAGTATTTCAGTGCCCAAAAAGTTGGGAGAAGATTTGGGTTCATTACTGATTGATTTTGATCAGGATGGAGATCTGGATCTATATATTGCTCGTGGAGGTAATGAGGACAAATTAGGCGCGGCCAGTTTTCAGGATGTTATATATGTCAATGATGGCAAAGGTAATTTCACCTTAGATGCCTTATCATTGCCCATATTTACGGAGAGCAATGCGGCTGTTCGAGCGTCAGATTTTGATCATGATGGAGATTTAGACTTATTTGTGGGAGGGCGAAATGTCCCCTTTCAATATCCTAAATCGACCACTTCCCGTTTATTGAAGAACGAGTCAGTCAAAGGACATATTAAGTTTGTGGACGTCACTCAAACATTAGCCAAGGACCTAATCGACGTAGGATTAATCTGCGACGGAATTTGGTCTGATTATGACTTAGACGGTTGGCAAGATATCATCCTCGCAGGAGAATTTTCAGACATTAAAATATTGAAAAATGACCGGGGTCGTTTTACGCTTTTGAAGGCTACGGGTTTGGAGGAATTGTCAGGAATTTGGACTTCTTTGTCTAGCGGTGATTTCGACCATGACGGCGACATGGATTATGTAGCCGGAAATATGGGAAAAAACACCTTATTAAGAGCGAATTCCAAGCAGCCTGTGGATATTTGGCACGGGGATTTGGATGGCAATGGGGTATATGATTTATTTCCATTTGTGTATTTTCAAACGGCCGATGGGAAAATGGCCTCCGCATCGTTATTTGGGAAAGACGATGTGCATAAAATGTTAAATCAGACGCGCCAACGATGGGTTTATTACAAGGATTTTGGGAAGGTCACTCAAGAAAATTTCTTTTTAGCTACAGAAAAAGAAAAAGCGAAAAAAATATCCATGCAAGAAAATTCCTCTATTTGGATTGAAAATGTAGGGGATGGTAAATTCAAAGCCCATACTTTGCCGATGATGGCACAAATTTCAGCCATGAATGGTATTCAAGTCAGAGACATCAATCAAGATGGTCACCTGGATATTATGTATGTAGGAAATAATTATGCGAATGAGGTCTTCATGGGAAGATATGATGCTTCTAATGGCGGTGTTTTGCTGGGAAATGGAAAGGGCAAATTTACTTACCTTGATCAGTCAGGACTTTTTGTACCCAAAGATGCCAAATCACTTATATCCATTGATTTAGGCAAGAAAGGCTTAGCGTTTATCGCGAGTCAGAATCGCGGTAAAATGCATGCTTTTACGAGCTTGGGTAACACATGGACACGCATGAATATTCCTAAGGGCATTCAAGGTTTCGAGTATCAATTTAAAGGACTGAAACAAAGGGTCGAGTGGACGTATGGAAGTTCTTATTTAGGACAAAGTGCTAACGGACAAGCATTTTTACCTGCCGGTGCCAAATTAATAAAAACCTTTTAATGGATTTTATTTTCAATGTAATTCAGCTGTAGGCCGGGCTTTACTTTTCCTTTTTTAGGAGCACCAAATTGGAAGTTACCTAATATGATATCTAGATCTCCATCTTGGTCTGCATCGCCGGCATCCATCACCATCCATCTTCCTCCGAAAGGAATATTGAGGTTACTCACTTTGAAATTTAAATTTCCCTGGTTTTGAAAATACAGAAAGGACTCATTTTTAGGCATGATGGGTTCTGCATAAAAGGCGATCATGGCCAAATCCAAATCACCGTCTAAGTCAAAGTCCCTTGCAATCGTCTTAGTAGCTCCATAAACG
>JABMMK010000214.1 GCA_013205605.1 Cytophagales bacterium
CATCTACACAATTATTTTATGCAAAAATTAGACTCATTAAACCAAGTAGCTCAATTCCACCAGACATTTGGAGCACCCATATTAGCAGAACCTACTATTCCTTCAAGGGAAAGATGTGGATTGAGGGTAAGTTTATTGGCTGAAGAATTAGATGAATTAAAAGAAGCTATTGAGGCAAATGACTTGGTTGAAATTGCGGATGCCCTGTGTGATTTACAATACGTGTTGTCGGGGGCAGTTCTAGAATTTGGATTAGGTGAAAAGTTTGTAGACTTATTTAATGAAGTGCAACGTTCCAATATGTCCAAGGCATGTAAAAGTTTAGAAGAAGCTGAATATACCGTCAAATTTTACCAAGATAAAGACGGAACAGAAGCTGAGATCAAAGAAGAAAATGGGCTTTGGAAAGTATTTCGAAAATCGGACAATAAAGTATTAAAATCAATTAATTATTCTCCAGCAGATTTAGTATCTATATTAAAATGATCAAAATCTTATTGATTGAAGATGAGCCAAAGACAGTTCAATCCTTAAAACAAGGATTGGAAGAAAATAATTATGACGTTTCGATTGCTTATGACGGCCTTATGGGCAAACAATTAGCGCTGACACACACATACCAACTCATTGTTTCGGACATTATTATACCGGGTATTAATGGCTTAGATTTGTGTAGAGAATTGCGGGCTCAGGGGATTCAAACGCCCATTTTAATGCTTACTGCCTTAAGTACGACGGATGATAAATTGAATGGCTTTGAAGCGGGTGCGGATGATTATTTACCTAAACCCTTTGATTTTAAGGAATTATTAGCCCGAGTAAAGGCGCTCATTAAAAGGTCTAATCAAACGATATTGGATGCTCAGGTCTTAAAATTTGCTGATCTAGAAATGGACTTAAATAGTTCTTTGGTGAGTCGGGCTGGACAAATGATCCATTTAACCTCCAAGGAATTTCAGCTCTTAGAGTACTTCCTTAGAAATCAGGAAAAAGTAATTTCTAAGGCTGAAATTGCTGAAAATATTTGGGAAGTGGAAGATGAAAATAGTTCAAATTTGATCGAAGTATATGTTAATTATTTGCGTAAGAAAGTCGACAAAGGCTTTTCAAGTAAGTTGATACATACTCAATTTGGCATGGGTTATATTTTACGACAAGAATAAAAGATGCAGATACGGTCCCGACTAACTTATCAGTTTACTTATTTAGTTTCGGCGATCTTATTCGTATCTTATTTTGTTATTTATGTCTTTTCTCAACAAAACTACAAAGATAAATTTTACAGTAGACTGCGTCAAAAAGCCAATACAGCAGCTGAATTATTAGTTAATGTAAACCAAGTGGATTCTAAACTGCTAGGTATCATCAATCGAGCCAATCGGGATATTTTATATAGGGAAAATATCATGGCCTATGATACGTGTCATGAGCGTATTTACCGTTCGAATGATACGATTAATTTTCACATTGACGTTGACCGAGTCAAAGAAGTATTTAAAAAGAAGGAAGTTAGGTTTGAACTAAATGAATTAGAAGTTCTGGGTACCGTATTTGTGACTCCAGAGGGCCAAATAGTGGTTTTTGCCGGCGCTGAGGATCAATACTCAGCAGAAAATGCGAAAGATCTAAAAAATATATTAATCGCGCTTTTCCTACTTTTTGTATTTATCGTGGTTATATCAGGTTGGTTTTTTGCAGGAAGGGCCATTAAACCCATTTCAGAAGTTATTAAGCAGGTAGACCAATTATCTCCCAAGAGTCTTGAACAAAGGCTTAAAACAGGCGATTCTGAGGATGAGATAGGGAAGATGGTTTTGACTATAAACCGACTGTTAGAACGGATTGAGAATGCATTTAAATTACAGAAGACATTCATTGCCAATGTTTCGCATGAATTGAAAAACCCGTTGACAAAAATATCATCCCAACTAGAAGTAAGTTTATTGAATGAACGGACAATAGACGATTATAAACAAACGATTGCCTCCGTTTTAGAAGATACACAAGACCTTGCTGCGATTACGGAAAGCCTTTTGGAGCTTAACAAAATAAGTATATCAGACTACCAAGCCAGTTTTTCAACCCTTAGGATAGATGAAATTATGTGGGAGTCACGTAGCCTGACTCAAAAATTAAATTCGGCATATAAAGTCATCATCGACACACAATTCATGCCCGATAATGAGGAATTATTACAAATTAAAGGAGACGAAAAATTAGTGCTTACCGCGCTAAAGAACCTGATTGAAAATGGCTGCAAATTTAGCACAAATAAAAAAGTACATGTAAGCCTTCAGATCGTCAAACAAACGATTGAAATTAAAATAAAAAATGAAGGAAAAGGGATTCCAGAAGCTGATATTCCTTATATATTCCAACCATTTTTCAGAGCTGAAAATACAGCAGCTTCGAAAGGATATGGCATTGGACTTTCTTTAGTAGAACGAATTGTCAACTTACATCAAGGATCCATCTCCGTTGAATCCGAACAAAATGGCTGGACTGAGTTTACAGTCAAATTTCCCATTGCTATTTAGTATTTATAAAAATGCATCGCTCAAAATCATTGTAAATTTATCTAATTACAATGATCGAATTGTCTAAACAATCCTAACGTGTTACTATGCATCAAAATAAGCTTATCAACAAACACCCAATATATCCTCGGTTCTAATTATATCATATTTGTTTTATAATTTATATTATGTTAAATAGTATATTTGAATACACCTCCTATGCAATGTTTCTGATTGGTTTAATTGCCACATGAGTGTAATTACGAACATGTATAAACACATCAGATCGAACAAATAAAAAAGACCGACATGATGTCGGCCTTTTACAAAGTTTTAAATTCAATAAAAAAATATTAATTCAATTCAGCTAATTTAGCATCAAGCTTCAATGCTTTATAAATCTGCTTCAAAACCTCTTTTAAATCATCTTCTTTTTTATTTTTAAACGCTTTCTCAAAATATGGCAATGCCTGCTCATATTTAGCAGAAACTGAGGCCTCTACAGCCTTCCCTTCTTTTTTATACGTATCCATGTCCATATTATCAACTTTCTTCTTGATTTCTACCCCTTCATTATAATAATAAGCTCCGAGCTGGTATAAGGCATCATAATAATTCTCATCTGCCTCTAATGCTTTTGAATAGTACATTGGTAAATCTTTACGATACTCAGCAATTTTAGTATTCAATTCGGCTAACTTGGCATTATTAGCAGCCACATCCCCTATTTCTGATTCTGCCTTTGTTAAATCGGCTTTAATATCATTTAAAGCTGTATTATATTCTACAAGTGTAGCTTCCAACTTCGTTATTTGGGCTTTAATTGGACCTTGTTTGGCTGGAGGAGTCGCTTTTAATTTAGCTTTTGTACGTTTTAATTCATCTGAAAACAAATCTACTTGGTCCTTTTGCGCCGCTACTTTGCGTTTCGCATCATTTACTTTAAACGTTTTTTCTTGAATTTTACGAGCCTCATCATTAACCCCAGAGACCTTATTTTCGAACAATAAGCCTAAATTTAACCAGGACATCGCATCTTTAGGGTCCTTGTCTAAGGTAACTTTTAGTTGAGCAATGGCCTGATCTATTCGGTTAAAAGAAATCAACATATTAAATTTCTCATTCTTCAAATCCTTATTATTAGGATAAATAACCATCGCTTGGTCTATGATCGCTAACGATTTATCTTCTTCTTTGGCAACCTTATAGATTTGAGATAAGCCATACATGATCGCCATATCTTTTCCGCCAATTTTCAAATAGTGCTCGTAGGCCACCTTAGCTTCCGCGTCTTTTTGACACAATTGGGCTACAACCCCAGTGTACATCGCAGAAGTTGTATCATTGGGAGAAATTTCTGCTGCCTTACTCATGTATTTATAAGAACCTGCATAATCCTTACCTTGGTATTTAATAACCCCCATATTCATTAAAGCCCCATATACCTTATCCCGGCCAGTCAACAAAACCTCAGCTTCCTTAGCAGTAGCTCCCTTTTTACCATCTTTTGTGTCCAATTTAACCGCCTCAGCAATATATTCCAAAGCCTTAAATGAAGCATCCGCGTCCTTTAAAGAGAAAGTCGAATCCGGAAATGACGCCAAATCCAAATATGCCACTGCTCTCTCTAACCATGGTTTTGGTTTAGTTGGAGCTTTCTTTACCGCTTCATCTGACTTTTTAACAGCTTCTAAAATGGCTTTTTTTTGCGCTTCGACCAAAGCCTTATCCACCTGGGCGAAAGTCGAGCCTGCAGCCATAGCTACAGTAAACAGGGTTAAAACTAATTTTTTCATTGTTCTTGTTTATATTAAAAAAAATAGCCCAAAATAAATTTTGGGCCGATAAAAATTTACTCTTCTGTTACATCATCTACGATATCTCCCTCTGAAGATTCGCCTTCGCTATCTTCCGTTGACACATCAGTATTTCCTTCCGTCGACGCATCTCCTTCAGAAATGACCTCCACTCCTTCCGTTGCTTCAGCACCTTCCAAAATCTCTACCTCTTCTGGCTCAGGTTCTTTTTCAATTTTAGTTACGGATGAAATCTCATCAGATTCGTTTTTCAAACGGATCAACTTCACTCCTTGCGTATTTCTACCCATGACACGAAGTTCAGCGACCGAAGAACGAATCAAAATACCTGCTTTGGTAATGATCATTAAATCATCATTATCATCCACCTCTTTGATGGCTACCAATGCACCCGTTTTCTCCGTGATATTAAGCGCTTTCACACCCTTTCCTCCCCTATTGGTCAATCGGTAAGCATCCACCTCAGAACGCTTTCCAAAACCTTTTTCAGAGACCACCAATAATTGTTGGACCGTAGGATCAGATACACACACCATACCGATTACCTTTTCAGTTGGTATTTTCGCGTCAATCCAAATTCCCTTAACCCCCGCAGCCGTACGACCCATAGGCCTAACCCGAGTTTCTTCAAAACGTACCGAACGACCCGTATTCGTCGCGATGACAATCTGATTATTGCCATTCGTTAAGGCCACATCTAATAAACGGTCTCCCTCACGAATCGTGATGGCATTAATTCCATTTTGACGCGGTCTAGAATAAGCTTCCAGCGATGTCTTCTTAATGGTTCCATCTTGGGTACACATCACAATGAAATTATTGTCGATGTAATCAGGATCTGTAATGGATGTAACGTTAATGACGGCTCTTATCGAATCGCCATTCTCAATATTCATCATATTTTGAATAGGTCGACCCTTCGAAACTTTGGAACCTTCAGGCACTGCATACACACGTAACCAGAAACATTTTCCACGCTCCGTGAAAAACAATAACCAATTATGCATCGTGGCCGAGAATAAATGCTCTGTATAATCATCGTCCTTCGTCGCCACCGCACGAGAACCTACTCCACCTCTCGTTTGCGAACGATATTCCGTAATCGCAGTCCGCTTAATGTAGCCTTGAGCCGATACCGTGATCAACATCTCTTCATCGGCAATCATATCTTCTACCGAAAATTCTTCATCCGTCATATTGATTTGCGTCCTACGCTCATCACCATAACGAGTTTTTATGTCGGTCAACTCATCCTTAATGATTTGCAATTGACGCTCTGGCTTTGCCAAAATATCTTCCAAATCATCAATCAATTTCATGATTTCCGCAAATTCATTCATGATTTTCTCACGCTCCATTCCAGTCAAGCGTTGTAAACGCATCTCAAGAATAGCCTTCGATTGAATCTCAGATAGATTGAATGTTGACATCAAGCCATCCTGTGCCGCTGAAGGATCTTTTGACTCACGAATCAACTTGATCACCGCATCTAAATTATCTAATGCAATGATGAAGCCTTCTAAAACGTGTGCACGCTTCCTAGCTTCACGTAAATCATATTGTGTACGGCGAATAATCACCTCATTTCTATGCTCAACAAAATGATGAATCAAATCCTTTAGATTTAACATCATCGGCCTTCCTTTAACTAAGGCTACATTATTGACACTGAAAGAAGATTGAAGCGCCGAGTATTTATATAAATTATTTAAAACAACATTGGCCACCGCATCCCTTTTCAAATCAAAAACAATGCGCATTCCCTGACGATCTGATTCATCACGTATCTCCGATATTCCATCAATACGCTTGTCATTCACCAAGTCAGCACATTGCTTAATTAAATTCGCCTTATTGACCATGTAAGGAATCTCAGATACAATAATCTGCTCTTTACCTGTCTTAGACGTGTCAAAAGTTGCATTTCCTCTCACAACAATTCGTCCCCTACCCGTCTCAAATGCATTTTTTACCCCCTGAACACCATATATAGTCCCGCCCGTTGGAAAATCTGGAGCCTTAATGTATTGCATCAACTCCGGAATCGTAATATCACGGTTGTCTATATAAGCCGCAATACCATCCACCACTTCTGTTAAATTATGTGGGGCCATATTCGTGGCCATACCCACCGCAATGCCCGAAGTTCCATTCAAAAGTAAATTAGGGATTTTAGCAGGTAAGACCGTTGGCTCATCTAAGCTATCATCAAAATTAGGTTGAAAATCGACCGTCTCCTTATTTAAATCCGAAAGCATCTCATCCGCAATTCGCTTTAAACGAGCCTCAGTATAACGCATCGCTGCAGGAGAATCCCCGTCAACCGACCCAAAGTTACCCTGTCCATCCACCAAAGGATATCGCAAAGACCAATCCTGAGCCATACGCACCATCGTATCATATACAGAAGAATCACCATGTGGATGATACTTTCCTAATACTTCCCCGACAATACGAGCTGATTTTTTATAGGATTTATTGTAATTAACACCCAACTCCTCCATTCCATAAAGTACCCTACGGTGCACAGGCTTAAGGCCATCACGCACATCCGGTAAAGCACGAGAAACAATAACCGACATCGAGTAATCGATGTACGCCCCTCTCATTTCATCTTCGATGTTGATTGGGATTATATTAGAATTTAATGACATAAATAATGGTTTGATTCTATGAACAATCCAACACGATAAAATCTATTTTTAAGATTTTAATGGGATTTTCCAATAGTTACAAATATCATAAATTCCCTTAATTTTTCCAAGAAATAATGCATCAAATTATTCGTTTTTTTAGGTAGGAAAAAACCATTTATATAGATTTGCAGTTAACAATCTATATTTAGAAATACATATCCTTTGAAAAAACCGTTGGCACATTCGTTCCTATGTTTGATCCTCCTCGCTTTGGGTTCATTTCAGGTATTTGGCCAACAAATCATTCGATCTCCCTATCTGCAAATGCTTGGTGACAAATCAGTCCAAATAAGGTATAGAACAAACCAAGCGATCAATAGTGAAGTTCAAATAAGTTCCGATGGCAAAACATTTAATAGAATAAAAAGATCGACCCAAAACAATACCGAACATTTAGTCCTAATCGATTCATTATCAGCTTCTAGTAAATACTTTTACCGCATACGCTTAACAACAACACAATTTACTGGCGACTCAACGTACTTCTTCAAAACAGCCCCGGCCATTGGCTCCCAAGAAAAATTTAGCGTTTGGTCCATCGGTGACATGTGGCC
>JABMMK010000215.1 GCA_013205605.1 Cytophagales bacterium
CCGGTCTTCCCATCACCGTTATTCGATAAACTTTACCTGTAGAACTAGTCATCAACATAGAAAAGCGATCATTCAGGCCTTTATTTTGCCTGTCCCGTTCAATTTTTACAAGCTTTAATAATTCAAACTCGATATCGAATTCATTCTCCATTGGCCAAATTTCAGTATCTAAACTTTGTCCTTTTTGTGTTTGAATTAAACCTGTGTTCTCAACCTCATAGTAGTTATCTGTTAAATCAGTACCAATGCGTAGAAAGGCAGAAACATGGCCCGAAATTTGATCCGCACTTTGCATAGAAACAAACATTCTAAGCCGTTTGTAATTAATAAAATCAAACATCGTATTTTTAAATACAGCCCTCGCATCTCCAGGCCTAAGATTGTCAACGCATAAGCTCATCGACTGCTCATTTAAACGAGCATTATTGATGGTGGTAATATCTTGATCGCGTACAAAACCTGGAGGTACTACATAGGGAATTGCATTGGCCCCCTTCGTTGCAGGCCCGTTTTCCTCTACATTGACACTTGACACCCTAAATTTAGCATCGTAGGATTCTGGCAAATCCTGGCCATTTTTTACATCTAAATTTCCAATAAACTTCCGGTAAGAATATCCAGAAAGCTGCAATTGAGCAAATCGCAATACCACAGGGTCTTGAAAATCACTCAATAACATTCTAAAAAAACGAATGGATTTAAAGCTCGACATATCACCTGCCGGTGTGGTATAATTACGCTTATCTTTTATCGGAACTCTAAATAAATACCAATCCACTCCCCCTTCATTCACTTTATCCACCACAAAACCTCGACCTACTTGCAATTGGCCTGGCTTAAGATCAATTTGATATTGAAAATAAGACTCAACTTCATTGACCGTATTATCATTGTTTAAATCTTCCCGATCAGGCATCATACTACTTGCTTCGGTAATCGTTGAATTCGTCGGATTATCAGTGGTAGGAGAGTTATTTTCCAAACCCATAAAGTTTTTATATCGCTCAATGATACTGCCCGTTTTATTAAATTTATCGCTCAAATAGTGCACAAAGTCATCCCCAGCAGGATCATTTTTCAGGGCTGAAATCGCATTTTGATCATTTACTTTGGCAGATATTTGAGTCAAATATTCTTTGAAATAAGTTTCCTCTGTAACGGCGGAAGCTTCAGCTGACCTATTCAACAAACCATCTAGACCGATATCTTGTTGCGCCCTACCCCCTTGATTATCAAATGCATTAATGACAAATTGGCGCTTAGGAGCTAATCCCCACAAGGTCTTTTCAACATTCTGAGTATTCCCTGAAGTGATTTTTTCACCGGCAGGAATTCCATTTTCAAAATTAGAAAATCCATCAGGCATAAAATCCTCTGAAACATCACCTAAATGAAATATGAGCTTTCCACCTGTTTGATTATTTTTATTAAAAATACCATCACGTATTTTACCTTGATCTCCTGTCACAAAAGGATCCATCATCCAAAATTCAATTTGCTCAACGTTTGCATTATCAAAATCTGTATCTGATGAAATAGCACGAGTAATTGCACCAAAACTTGATTTAGGATTTGGCAACAAACCCTGTGTATTTAAACTTGGGTTGAAATTATAAATACCTCGTTCAGAAGGGAAATAAGCTACATCTAAAACACCTAAAGGCAAATTAGTGATGTTATTGGCAAAGTCTTTATTCGGAAATAAACCTTTCGGCGTCACGACACGCTCATAAGCAAATAGGTTTACCTGGGCTGGATCAAGTCCAGGAACTTCTAAAGCAAAGCCCCCTTGGCCATAAATACTTGCGTCAACATTATACGCCGAAATTTTAGCACGCCTAAAATTTGAACTAAGGTCTCTTGGATTTCCTGAAATAAAATCTTTAGGGGTGGCACCCGGACGCCAATAAGTTGGCTGAGAACTTAAATTATAAACTACTCTAGCTGATTCAAAATCATCAATAAATGCATTCCCCTGAACACGATCATTGACATTCGGGATCAACTTAGCAAATTCGCCCTGAAAGTCGATCACAGATGATTCCTTCGTAGAAACAATCGGCAAAGCATCAATCATGCGTGTTAAGGCGTTTGATTTTTTCAAAATACTGGCATCAAAACCAATTAACGTATTATTAACAGGTTCATTTCCAATGGCCACTCGCCTAAAAAAGGCAGGTGGCGTTTCACTCATATTTTGAATTGTAGCTCCTAAATGAACGTCTTGACCTAAATTATAATCTAATCTAGTTCCCAGCATGGTTCTAATTTGATTCGAAAAAAGATCTGGCTTTTCGTAACAAATTTTAATTTCACGACCCGAATTAAATACTCCCTCATTGATGATTTTGACACGACCCGATTGGCCATCCACGATAAAATCAGTCCCTTGACTTAAAGATTGACCACCAGCGGTTACAGTAACAGATTTTGCCTCGACTCCAAATGGCAACGAAATATCGCCACCCCCTACTCCAGACTGGAAAGAACCTTTTAAAAAGAATTTATTTTTACTCGCTATTTGAGTGGCATCCGTCTGCGTACTTGTATATAGTTTTTGAAAAACATACTTGTCAACCAGATTTGATTCAGAGGATGTGAATTTTGCTTTTAGGTTTTTTCCAAAAGGTTCTAGAATTGGAAAAATAATTTTCCCATTTTTGGAATCAACCGTTATATCTTCAATGAAATCAAAATTACCATCCGGTTGGGCATCTCCAGAAAAATTAAGTTTATCTAATCCCAAAACTTTGACCAAAGGAATATCTTTTAATTTCTCCCCTTCAATCAAGTTTGAATTATCAATCCCCGTCGCATCATCTTTGTAAACAATGCGTAATTGAAAATTCTGTTTAGACAATGAATTGGTATTTAATGAGTAGATGTTTTTCATCATTAAATCCCACATAGGATGCTCCAAATGATTCCGTAACGTAGAGGATTTAAGCATTTTTAGAATCAAAACTTCATTGTCTTGTCGAGCTTGATAATCTTCCGTTAGTTCGCCAACCTTATATCTACGGCCATTAAATGTATATTCATAAGACACAGCCAACACCTCATCATTACGTAGCGGTGAAATCAGTGAAATATACCCAAGGGAAGGATTGAACTTAAATTCACGTTCATTCAGCCTTTTGGCACCCTTTAACATATCAAAATCCGTGCCTCTTTGCAAGTTATAAACAGACTCTAACTGATAAGAAGATTGATCAGAACGGCGTATTTGAGGATCATTTACCAACTTATCATAAAGACCATTATTTTTATTGTCAACGGATTGATTGGGAATGATGGGTTGGACCGCGGGTTTATTTCTACTGTAAGGATTTGATTCTCCTAAATCAGCTAAAGCCACTAAATTTCTTAATGTTTCAGTGCTTTGAGTTCTGTTTGTTACATACACCTCGATCCGAGTGATGGTTATTCCACTGGTGATAACAGGCAAACTTCGCAAAGATCTTTCGTAATTATCTTTGAAGTAAGTGGATAAGAAGAAATGCCTATTTTCATCATATTGATCCGCTCTAATTTCAAAAGAACGACCCTGAGTCCCTCCTTTCATGGTGATACAATCTTGCTTGGAACGTTGTTGGGCCGCGACAACCGTCACGTCCAAATTCCCAAATCGCAATAATGTTTTAAGACCAAATAAATTTTGAACACCAGGAATTAATTGGGAATTAAGCGTCCAAGATGTGTTTCCCGCTTCTATATTTTGAAGAATATCTTCTTCTTGGGTTTTCCAATTTAATTTAAGTTGGTTTTGAAAATTAAAACTAGCTTTCGTATCGAAATTGGCATTTAGGTTAAGTTTGTCACCGATCTTACCTTGAAAATTGATTTGAGCTTGTTCGTTAAAAAACAAATTACCAACGTATCGAAGTTGGACCGGAACCGCGGGATTATCCACGAATTGACCCATATAACCTATATCCAACAATAAGCTACCATTGGGTTTGAATGAAACTTCTGTCCCACCAAAAATCCGATCAATTGAAGGAGGTAATTCAATTTTAGGAAATAATCCTCTAGATTGAACCGAATTATTCCCGTCAAGGCTCTTTGAATAATCATTCCAATAGGACCTATTCAAATCTTTATTTTGCAAATTACTATAATCACTCAAACTGAAAGCTTGAGATGGAGAGATTGAAATATCACCTAATTGTTGCGAAGAGATTAATTGATTTTGGCTAAAATCGATTTGATTCCGACTTCCTTTTATTGAAAAAATAGAAAAAGGCGATTTTGAAAATTGCTTATTTGATTGATAAAAATCAAAAGGTTTAAGTTGGAAACGAGGTCTGCGACCACTTTTTAAAATGATCGTGGTTGAGTCAGCATTTTGAGCAAAAGAAATGAAAGGTAACACCGCAAAGGCCCCCAAAAAAAAGGCTTTTAAAATGACTTTTATAGCGATATTTCCGTCTCTTTGCACAAATAATAAATTAACGAAGGGCTAGTTTAATAAGCTGCTCAATAGTAGCATCAGGATTAGATTTCAATAATTGGTCTAAATTTTTCTCAGCTGCTACTCGAGGAATTCCTAGTGTTACCAATGCACCTAAAGCCTCTTGCTTAACGCCATATGACTTATCAGGAGAGGATTTACCAGCTTCCACAAACAAAGTATCCTTTTTACATTTGTCTTTTAATTCTAAAATAACGCGTTGCGCTGTTTTAGACCCAATACCCTTGATCGATTGAATCAAAGCTATATTTTCATTCATAATGGCCCCTCTTATTTCTCCACTTGAAAAGGAAGATAACATGATCAAGGCCGTTGTAACACCTACCCCTGAAACACTGATTAAATCTAGAAATAATAACTTTTCGTCCATTTCATAAAAACCCACAAGGGTATGTGCATCTTCTTTGATCTGTAAATGGGTAAAAAGTTTACAATTTTCATCACCCTCAGCAAGTGAATCATATGTTTGTAATGAAATTTTTACGTCATAGCCGACACCTTGAACGTCTATAATGACATGCGCTCTGTCTTTGTAAGCTAATTTTCCTTGTAGGTATGCGATCATTTTATGATATTTTTAACCTCATTCCGGGCCTTAAAACCGAAGAACGAAGTCTATTTAATTTTTTAATTTTTGCTATGGTGCTGCCATTGTATTGCTCAGCAATTTGAGATAATGTATCTCCTGGCCTTACGCGGTGATAAATAGGTCTTCTTTTTGATTTTGTTTTTAAATCAGGATGTTTCGTATTATTTGTCTCAACCTTTGATGAAGCATTTGCCAAATCCATATCAACCCATTCCTTGACAAAATAGTAAATCACTTTCCCTCTTTTTAAGCGGTTAGACCGCAAACGGTTAATACGTTTTAATTCGAGTACTGAAACATCTAGATTTCTTGCAATCGTATAAATAGTTTCCCCTTTTCTGACCACGTATTTTTTCTTTGAATTCTTAAACATTCGAAGTCCAGCCGTGGAGTCGATCGACCCCAAAGAAATACCTACAACTTTGCGCGAACCAAAATAACTAGCAGAATCAAGTATTTTCAACCGATTCTCACTAAAAAAAGCAAATTTATCTTTAGGAATGCGGACAATAATTTTATCTACATCAGAAGGAATCGAATTCCCTAAAATATGGGGATTTAAAACTCGGAAGGTATCTAACGAAAATCCAGCTAATGACGATAATACTTTTAAATTGACAAATCCTTTCAAGTGTAAGGTATCAGAAGGCATATGAAAAGCCCATTCTTGAGGTTGAATGGCATGGTCCCAATGAAAATTCATCATATAGAAAATCGCAATATATTGAGGAACATAATTACGTGTTTCTTTTGGAAGGCAATTGTAAATGCCCCAAAAGTTAGTTGATCCACAACGCCTTATCGCCCGTTTAACATTCCCAGGACCTGTATTATAGGCAGCTAAGGCCATGTGCCAATCTCCAAAAATGCGGTACAATTGGCGCATATATTTACATGCCGCCTCCGTGGCACGTTCAGGATCAAATCTCTCATCCACATAAGAATCTACTCGAAGACCAAAATCACCCCGAGCAGTATAGGGCATAAATTGCCATAAACCTCCAGCCCCTTTTAAGGATAAAGCTTTAGTTTCAAGCCCAGATTCGATCAAAGACAAATATTTCAACTCATCAGGCAATCCATATTGCTTAAGGTATTTTTCATAAATAGGAAAATACAAATCACGTTTTTCCAACATATGCTGCGTAAATGCGGCCTTCTTAAAAGCAAAATATTCAACATATTGATGTGAATATTGATTGTAAATAAGGGGTATTACATTTTGAATTGATTTTAACCGATTCTGAATTAAGGAAGGGTCAATCATTAAAGATGTGGGTATTCCTTGCTCAATTCGAGCTAAGGAATCAATAAACTTCCGATCAATATTTGGCAAAAATGCACTCCTAACCTGCCCAAACAATGAGCTTGATAGGAAGCAAAAATACAGTAAATATGTAATCTTTATTTTCAACGAATTATATTATAAATATGAAGTAAAATGAACCAATTCACCTTCTGAATAAGCTGGCCCCATCGCTTGAAATCCAATCGAAAGTCCATGTAAGTCCTGTCCAGCAGGAACAGTAATAGCGGGCAAACCAGTCACATTTGCCTGTACGGTAAATAAATCACCTAAATACATCTGGAGAGGATCTAGTGTTTTTTCGCCTAATCGATACGCAGTAGAAGACGTCGTTGGCGAAATGATAAAATCAAAATCTTTCAAAATCGCATCCGTACGCTCTTTAATTAACCTTCTAACTTTTTGCGCCTTTGTATAATAAGCATCATAATAATTAGCGCTTAAGACGAAGGTGCCCAGCATGATTCTACGTTTAACTTCCTCACCAAAACCCTCATTCCTTGTTTTTTTATACAGGTCCATTAAATCTCGAGGACTTTGAGTTCTTTGGCCAAATTTAACTCCGTCAAACCTTGATAGGTTAGAACTAGCTTCAGCTGTGGTTAACACATAATAAGTAGGCAACATTTGATCTATGTAGGCAAAATCAACAGATTCAACAACGAATCCTTTTTGTTTTAATTGCGCTACTTTAAGAAAAAATTGCTCTTTAATTTCGGTTTGTAAACTTGGATGCTCGACAATCTCTTTAATGTAGGCTAGCCGTTTTTGGGGTATAAATTCTTTCTTATCCAAGCTGCTAACCGTACTATCAAATTCATCAGGACCTGAAATTACATCCATAACTAGCTTAAGATCAGCGGGATGGTGACACATGGGCCCAATAGAATCAAAAGAAGAGGCATAAGCAATTAATCCCCAACGGGAAACAAGTCCATAAGTAGGTTTCAGTCCAGAAATTCCACAGAAAGATGCTGGCATACGAATTGAACCTCCCGTATCCGTACCTAATGAAAGATGGCACATTCCTGCCTGGACAGCTACGGCTGAACCACCTGAACTACCCCCAGAAACGTGGTTGGTATCCGTATAATTTAAAACAGGTCCAAAAGATGAATTTTCATTGGTCGACCCCATCCCAAACTCATCACAATTTTGTCTGCCAATAATAATCGCATCTTCACTAATAATTCGTTGGACCGCTGTGGCTGAAAAAGTAGATTTAAATCCATGTAGGATTTGACTTCCCGCTTGGGCCCCGTGATCTTGATAACAAAGTAAATCTTTCAGGCCTACCACCATTCCAGCTAATTTACCCGCTTTCCCATCTTTAATTTTTTGGTCAATTAACCTCGCTGCGGCAAGAGCTTCCTCCGAATAGACTTCTAAAAAAACATTCAGTTGTTTATTTAAAGCATCAATTCGACTTAAATATTGCCTAACCAAATCAACACAGGACAACGTGCCTTGAAATAAATGATGTCTTATTTCTGAATAAGGCTGAGGAAAATTTTCCATTAAAAATGGGGGTTCAATTAAACACAAAAGCATAGTTGGAGGATCCAACTATGCATTTTAAAAAAGAATAAACTAAAACTATTTTTTAGTTTCGTCTAATTCTTTATTGATCTGATCTTTAACTTCATTTTTGGCATCTTGAAATTCACGAATACCTTTACCCAATCCTCGCATTAATTCAGGTAGTTTTTTACCGCCAAAAAACAATAATATGGCTAATCCGATAAGTAACAATTCTCCGCCACCTAAACCGTTCAAAAACAATAATATACTTGCTGTGTTCATATTTTCTAAATTTTAATTGTGTAAATATATTCAATCCTAATTAAAAATCCTCAAATTAAAAATCAAAAGATTATAATTGCTTTTCAAATTCATCCAATTCATTCTTTATTGATTTTCCAACCCAAAGTACTAGCGCTAAATCATCGGTAAAACCAATAATAGGTAAAACATCAGGTATGAAATCGAATGGGGAGATAAAATAAATTAAAACAGCTGCTATTTTTGCTAAGGTAATAGCAGGAAGTTTTCTATATGATCCTTGTATATAAGCTTTTATCAATTGGCTAAATAGTACAATATAGTGATTAAGAAGCTTGACAACAGTCAAATTACTATTAGCTGCAGTTTCAGTTACTTTTTGAAGTGCGCGCTTAATTAAATTCAACAAACCCAATTGGTCTTTTTGAATAATATCCTCTGCCTTTTGCAAAGCTTCTTTAAAGTATTTCGAGTCTAGGATTCTGCTAATAAAACTCATATTACGGGTCATTAATTAGATTTTAACTTTTAAATATACTAAAATCATTTTAAAATTTTAGTTGTATTATCCTTATTCGTTGGGTTAACGAAAAAATCATTTAATTATTAGCTCTTTTGTCGTAATTTCGAAAAAATTTTTGAACCAATTAATACTAAATTTTTACAAAATGAAAATTACCGTAGTAGGAGCAGGTGCTGTTGGAGCCACATGCGCTGACAATATCGCAAGAAAAGAATTAGCAGATGAATTAGTTTTATTAGATATCAAAGAGGGTATCGCTGAAGGAAAAACATTAGACATGTATCAAACAGCCAGCTTATTAGGTTTTGATACTAAGCTAATTGGGTCTACAAATGACTATACAAAAACGGCTAATTCTGATGTCGTTGTGATCACATCAGGTTTACCACGTAAACCAGGAATGACGCGTGAAGAGTTAATTGGCGTTAATGCAGGAATTGTTAAAAGTGTTGTTGAAAACATACTTAAGTATTCTAAAAATCCGATTATCGTGATTATTTCAAATCCGATGGACACCATGACTTTTTTAACCAATTCGATCGCTGGATTGGATAAGCATCGTATTATTGGAATGGGGGGTACTTTAGACTCCGCTAGATTTAAATGTAATTTAGCCAAAGCCATGGATGTTTCCATCAATGACATTTCAGGTACGGTGATCGGTGGACATGGAGATACGACTATGATTCCATTAAAACGTTTAGCTACGTATAATGGAGTTCCGGTAAGCCAATTTTTAGATGCAGAAACGTTGGATAAAGTGGTGGCAGATACGATGGTCGGCGGGGCAACCTTAACAGGTCTTTTAGGAACATCTGCTTGGTACGCGCCAGGAGCTGCAGGAGCTGCTTTAGTAGAAGCCATCGTGCGAGATGAAAAAAAGATCATGGCTTGTTGCGTTCCTTTGGATGGAGAATATAATCAAAAAGACATTTGTTTAGGCGTTCCGGTCATTTTAGGCAAGAATGGTTGGGAAAAAATCATTGATTACAAATTGACTGAAGAAGAACAAGCTACATTCAATAAATCAGCCGATGCAGTACAAAATATGAATGCGGTATTGGAAACACTTTCTTTATAAGATCGTATTTAAAACTATAAAAAAAGCCTGTCATCTAACATGATAGGCTTTTTCGTGTAAAAGAAATTATATTTTATTTTGATCTGATAGCAATCACTGGATCCATCTTAGCGGCAACCCAAGCCGGTACAATACCGGATAAAATGCCTATAAAGCTAGAAATAAGCAATCCTTTACTAATATTTGAGAATGTCAATTGGAGTGGCAGTGCATCCTGTGGTATATAGGTAATGAGTACAACAAAACCTATGCCAACTAATCCCCCAATTAAGCTTAAGAATATCGCTTCAAACAAAAATTGGAATAAAATAAAATAATTCTTGGCACCTAAGGATTTCTGAATGCCAATAATATTAGTCCTTTCTTTGACCGATACAAACATAATATTCGCAATACCAAAGCCACCAACCAATAATGAAAATCCTGCAATCAGTGATCCCGCTATATTTAATGCGGCAAATATTCCATCAAAAAATTGATTTAAACCATCTAATCGGTTCACCGAAAAGCTAAGCTCATCTTTAGGCTTTATAGATCTTAATCCCCTCATCAATCCTGTTACTTCCCCTTCCATATTCAATTGGCCCAAATCCGAATCAAATGCTTTTAGCGCAATGTCAGGTGAGGGTCTATCTTTTTGAAAGATGGACGAATAAGTCGAATAAGGAATGAATACTTTTTCATCCGGAGTTCCCCCAAAGCTCAAAATATCAGTTCCCTTTTTTTCAATGACGCCAATGATAGTAAATTTTATTCCGTTCAACTTGATCACCTCTCCCACCGCATTTGAACTTAATTGTAAGTTTTCAGCAACTAATGAACCAATGATACACACGTTCATTCCATTTTCTGATTCTATGGGCAAAAAATAACGGCCAGAAGCAATCGGGATATTGGCGATTTGATTATAATCATAACTAGCTCCTGTCATATTGACATCCATACTATTACTGCCTTTTGACGCAGTTTTAGTATTTCCGTTGTCAATAATGGCCACAGCCTGGGCTGATTTCAAATTTTCTTTCAAAAATTTAAATTCTGAATATTTCATGTCGGGCCGATTAAAATACTTCCACCACGGATAATTATTCTCCATAATCCAAGGCCATTTGCCTAGGTAAAAAACTCCCGCCCCTGAAAATGAGTCTATTTCTGATCGAATATTTTTATTGAGCGAATC
>JABMMK010000216.1 GCA_013205605.1 Cytophagales bacterium
ATCCCCTTCTTTGGCGATCATAACTATCCATGAGTAACTCATGCGTTCTCGGAGATTTAAAAATCTCATCTGGTTTCAAGTCGATGCCCGGGGCTTTGTCCGGATAAATTTCCAACAAACATGGCGTCTCAAAATTATAGTTGACCTGCGAAGTATAATTAGGCTCCGTCTTCCAATGCGTCGTTTGATCACTAATATCATAGCGCATCGCATTGTTAAATGCGTAATTAGTCTCCACATAAATGCCATGCTGTTTCTTCATTTCTTCCGGTTTCCCCACCACCGCACTTTCTTCTTCCACCAATCCCAACACCTCATGGATCACTCGGTCGACCCCTATTTTCACCGAACGCTTATTTTCAATTTGTACCCATTTGATGAGCAAGGGTAACCCGTCGATCAACTCATAATTCACATATACATGAATGCCTTTAAGCTCAGGAAGGGGGGAGGTGAATTCAAAAGAAATTTGTTTTCCAGTAGCCTGCTCATGATTGGATGCCCAGGTTTTTCTTTGCCAAGAAATAAAGGGTTTCACATCTGAAATAGTTGAACCGACAAATATAAAATCCTCTTTTCCCGCAGTCATTTGCGATAGCCATTCGGGCTTTAAATACGCCCTTTCTTTTTGGCCTTCCATGCCTCCAACCGCATACATTTTCCCGTTTAAAACGATCTTTGCTTCAGGCTGCACCGCTCGCAATAGTTGTTGGCCATTGCTTACATTGACATAACTATAACAGGCTAAATTCTTACCTAGGTAAAATTCTCTTCTCAAAAGGCCATTGTCTAAAACAATATTGGAACCCTTTTGGATGATCGTCGACTTCAGTTGAACAGGCTTAACTAACCAGTCATTTTGCAGGGTAACAAATTGGCTTTTACTTTCTAATGATAAGAAAATTAGGATTATAGGTAAATATTTTAGTATTTTCATGACGTCAAAATTGGTTTAAATCATGCGAAATATACTCATAATTTTTTGTTCTCTTTTTCCCCTGTCTGGGCTATTGGCAAACCCACAAAATCCAGTCAAAAAACCCAACATTGTTTGGATCGTGTGTGAAGACATGTCGCCTCACCTCGGTTCCTATGGCGAAAAAGTCGCTAAAACACCAGCATTGGACCAATTAGCCAAAGAAGCAGTTCGCTATACCCAAGTATATTCGACCGCCGGAGTATGTGCCCCAAGTCGCTGTGCGCTCATTACCGGAAATTACCAAACCGCCATCGGCGGACATAACATGCGCACCTTAGGTCTTTCTGCGAATGCATTAGATGATTATCCCAAAGGCCTAAAACCCTATTCGGCCGTCCTTCCTGCAGGAGTAAAATGCTTTTCCGAATACCTTCGAATGGCAGGGTATTATTGCACCAATAATGCCAAACAAGATTATCAATTTGACGCACCGGTAACGGCGTGGGACGAGAGCAGCAAGAAGGCTCATTGGCGCAAAAGGCCAGATAAATCCCAGCCTTTTTTCTCTGTTTTTAATATTGAGACAACTCACGAATCCCAAGTTTGGGTTCGAGAAAAACAAGCCCTTTTGGTTAATCCCAAAGATGTGATGGTGCCGCCTTTTTATCCGGATGATTCGGTGAGCCGTAAAACCATGGCTCGCTTTCTGTCGAATGTGATGGTGATGGACCAACAAGTTGGCGCTATCATCAATCAATTAAAAGAGGATGGTTTATATGAAGAAAGCATCATCTTTTTTTACAGCGACCATGGCGATGGGATGCCATTTGTGAAGCGGGAGTTAAGCCAACGAGGCCTAAAGGTTCCATTGCTGATTAAAGCACCTAATTTGCCCAAAGGAAAAGTAGATAATCAATTGATCAGCTTCGTTGATTTTGGACCTACAGTCCTCTCCTTAGCTGGTGTAACTTTGCCTAAAACGCTTCATGGTCAGCCTTTTTTAGGGAGTCAAAAAGCAAAGGCAAAGCGTCAATATATTTATGCCGCCCGCGATCGAATGGATTCAGAATATGACCGGGTACGTGCCGTCAGTGATGGCCGATTTAAATACATTCGGAATTATATGCCCGAAAAATCATACTATCAAAACATTAAATACCGACTTCAAAATCCGTTGATGTTACATATGCTAGCGCTTAAAAATGCGGGGAAATTGAATGAAACGCAAATGAAATGGTTTAGGCCTACCAAAGCCTTGGAGGAATTATTTGACACACAAAATGATCCGCATGAATTTAATAATTTGGCAAATAACCCAACCTATAAAGACAAATTAGTTGAGCTAAGAGGAAAGCATTTAGCCTGGATAAAACAATATGGAGATTTGGGGGCTAAGCCTGAATTAGAGATGATTAAGGAATGGTGGAATGGCCAAGATAAACCTCCGGTAACGGAAAAAAGTAATGTGGCCATCGCAAATGGAACAGTCCAATTATCTTGTCCCACTGCCGGTGCATCGATTGGTTTTAGAAAGAATTCAAAGGAGACTTGGCAAGTGTATACGAAGCCATTTTCATTAAATAATGGAGATTCGCTTTATGTCATGAGCCATCGAATTGGCTTTGTACCTACCGAAGTACGGTTGAAAAACTAACTTCCCGAAGACTTTTGCTTGGCCGTTCTTCCCCAGTCGGGAAGGTCGATATGCAGGTTATCATGCTTTTCCAACATCTCCTTTTTCAAAAGATTTCGCATCCTTAAAACTTGACTTTGTCGGGCTTTATCTTGCGCCAAATTATGTTTTTCCCACGGATCCTTTTTAAGGTTAAATAGTTGGCTTGTCAACACCCCATCCACATTATACAAAATCAATTTGTAGCCATCCTTCGTTTTTAAACTCCTGCTCCAATGCCCATATACGTTATAAATTTGTTCTCTAACGGCTTTGGTTGGATTGCGGATAATCGCCTGTAGGCTTTTTGCCTCAACGGTTTTGGGTGCTTTGATTTTCAAATAATCATAAATCGTAGGTGCAATATCACTCAGATAAACAAAGGAATTATTGCGCACATTTTTGGGTATTCCCGGACCTGAAAAAATCATAGGAACGCGTATGCTATGTTCATATAAATTTTGCTTTCCCAAAAGGCCATGTTGGCCCATCGCCAATCCATTATCTCCAGCAAAAACAATCAACGTATTGTTTAATAATCCTTCTTTTTCCAGCGTCGACATGATTCTCCCGATCTGCTCGTCGAGCTCCGAAATCATTCCATAATATGCCGCGATATCTTCTTTAATCGCTTCTTCGGTTCTTGGGTGTGGCAATAAATTCTCATCACGTACATTTAAATCGCCGTTGTTGAAGGGATGCTCCGGAAGGAAATTAGGGGGCAAAGAAATTTTGGAAGGATCATACGCCTTGGCAAATTTTGCGGTGGGTGTTCTCGGGTCATGCGGCGAAGTGAAGGCCACGTAGGCAAAAAAGGGCTTATCTTTTGCCGCAGAACTTTGTAAAAAATCAATGGCAGTTTGCGCGTACAAATAGGAACTGTAGGTCTCACTTAAAAAACTTTTTTCAGCGGGATATTTCCCCGTGGGATCAAAGTGGTTTACTCGAGGATGTTCCTGTCCACCTTCTTTGGGAAAGTGCATGCCACCAAAAAAAATATGATCGGCTTTTGAAAACATACGCGTATAGGAATTTTTGTCGCTATGCCATTTGCCGGTATGAAAAGTGGTATATCCTTTTTGGCGCAACACTTCGGGTAGACTAATTAAGCTGTCGGGAATTACATTTCCGTCTCCGGGCAATCGGTTTACGTATCGGCCCGTCATCAACATCGCCCGGGAGGGAATACAAACCGCGCCTTGATGTCCACCCATTACGTGTGCTTGTTGGAATGTCAGACCGCTCCTCACCAACTTATCCAAATGAGGGGTTTTGATTTCTGTATTGCCTAAAGCTTGAATCGTTCTGAACGTTTGATCGTCACTATACAGGATTAATACGTTTTTTGCTGGAGCGGTTTTAGCCTTTGTATGTGAAATATCTTGGCCCATCATATTGCTCATGGACAATACCAAAACGCATAAAAACAATAGTTGGTGAACGGGATTTTTCATGATTTTAAGTATAAACAATTTGTAGGTGTTTTTTCAAATAATAAGAAGTATTATATCCCAAAAACGTTAGAATCGATTGAATTTTTCGACGAGAATTTTACCCTAAATAAAATCGTGCTATTTAGCTTTTTCTTCCACTCGAACCGTGTCAATTTCCAAAGGCCATTTGCCTTTGAAACCAAAATCAACCGTTAAACCCGGCCTCATTTTTTTCAATTTGGCCACACCCGCTTCGGTAAATTTGCTTTGCCATAGAAACACTCTTTTCAACGATTTGATTTTGGCTAAACTCAAGATGGCCGCATCAGAAACTTGGGTTCCATAGAGGTTTAATGATTCTAAATATTTCAAATTTTCTAATGACACCATCCCCTTGTCACTTATGTTGGTATGGTCTAAATCCAACTGGATTAATATCGGCATATCAGCAATTTGAGGCATAAAGCCGTCGGTAACTTTCGTTTGGCCTAATTTTAATTGGACTATTTGCTCTTGAACCGAAGACAATTCCGACAATTCTTTATCCGCAAGTCCATGTGCATTCACGGCATTGACCTCCAAAAATGCTTGGTCTTTTGCCGCTGGGTTCACCAACAATCCCAATTTCCGAAGGCCTTTCATATCATCTTCGTCGGCCTCTGAAATCGACAATTTAAATACCGGAGACCAATAAGGTTCTGTGGCCGATGTGCCTGAAGCATATTTGGCCAAAATGGTTTTTATTTTAGCATCGGCAGGCAAAGCCACCACCTTTTTCTTGAAGTCAGCTCCATGTTGGACCCACCACTGCAAAACAGCAATCTCATCCTCGGTGAACGGGGTTTTACCCTTAGGCGGCATGTGATGTTCCTCACTGGCGTCCATTAAAAGTCTTTTGATCATTTCACTTTCCAGTGGCATTCCCGCTTTAATAATAACACCATCCTCTCCACCCGTCATTAAAAACTCAGGCGTATCCATCCTTAATTTCCCCTTTTGCTTTTCAGCATTGTGGCAAGACCAGCACTTTTGCTTCAGAACCGGTTGGACTAATTGCTGGTACACAATCGCTTGTTGGATATTGTCAATCTTTGGAATAATGGCTCCTCCTTCAGCGGCTTCGGCTCGAGCTTCCATCCCGACCCAACCTCGAATCGGCTGTGG
>JABMMK010000217.1 GCA_013205605.1 Cytophagales bacterium
CTCCACTAGCTGCGTATAATTGGTATAGTAAATAACTCCATAATGCAGTTCCTTTTTCGCTGATGCCCACTTTCTCTATCGGTTCATCCGTAATAAAGTTCCAATGGCCATCCGGTTTTTGCCAAGTATACATGCGATCTGCCATTTTTTTAGCTAAATCTAGGTAAGGTCCTTTCGGGTTGTTTCGATGAGCGGCCAATAATCCTTCCATCGCCCAACCAAGTCCTCGGGTCATTTTTATAGTCGGCTGAACTCCCGTTTTTTGATGCCATCCACGTTCCCATAAACCATCCGGTCGACTTAATTTTTTCAAATGTTCTTGAATGTATTGCTCAGTCATTTTGAAATACTTAGGGTCCTTCGTGATGGCGTATAAATTAGCAATGCCCTCGGATCCAAAACCCGATTCGTCGATGGTATGCTCTGAAAACTTTTGTTCATCTACATAATAATCTTGCGGGATAAGGCCATATTGGGTCATTAAGCGGTCCGTAGTTTCAGCTAATAACTTCGCCGCATCTAAATATTTTTTATTCCCTGTTTCCGTATACAATGGAATCCAAGCCCAACCGGAAAAGAAATTAGCATCCGAGGTACTATAACATTGTTGGTACCCGAAATCTGGCAAAATAATATCTCTTCTCCAGCGTGAAAGTGGCACACCAAACATAGGATGAGCCACATCCATCATTCGCGAATTTATGGCCGATTGGCCTATTTTTTCTGCTGCTGATAATAGCCCTGCTTTGGAGGTGGAAATAGGTAATTCAGCTATTTTTCGGGCATTTAAAAGTACTTTTACCGCGGGTCCAGAGCCCCAAATCCAATGGTTTGATCGGTAACTCTGTGCGTCTAAATCATAAAATAAATTGAGACTTCCGTAGGTAAGGCTACTCGGATTGTTGTTTTGTGAGCTAAGGAGGTAGTCAATGGATTTAGAAAGTGCTAATTTCAGATTTTTCTGAGTGAAGCTACTATTTATAAGCTCCGGCCTAACGATGGTTTTTGTAGACCAATTTATTTTATGTTTGATTATTTTCGATACCCCATTTTCTTTATAATGCACCGTAATGGTACCTTTCCAGTCTTCACTTAAAGGAGTAAAATGATAGTTTAGGGATCCATTTAAGGGCTGAACTATTTGTTGGATATAAAAATCTTTAATTTGGCGTGCGCGTGGTTCAATATAGAGTGAGTTTTCCCAGTCTTCCAATCGGTCTGCTTCGAAGTTCAATTTCTTTTTATTCTGCTCAGACTTTTTGTAAAAATGCTGATTCCAAGCGGAAACCGTGGCTATTGAGTCAAGCGTAATATGCCCTTTCATGCCTGGATTTCGAACAATGTCAACCACCGGGTACCAAATTTGCTTGTTTGGTATGGGATTAGGTAATACCGTTTGTGGCTCAGGATGTTCGGTGGAAATATCAGTGATCTTCGTTATTCGAGTATTTCGATCACTTCTTATTTGAATTTTTACGTCTTGAACGTTCGGACTTAAGTTGGCATGAAACGTAATTCCCTTTCCGTCCGGACTCCAAGAAACCTCATGTCGATTCGCTTGTGCAAACAATATTTCAGAAGACAATAGCAGTAAACTGATGAATAAAGATCTCATTTTTTATTTTTTTGACGTACCAATGCTTCTAAAAAATAGTAATCGGCATACACGATAGGTGCATCTATTTCAAACCCATTTGGTAAACCGCCCGTGCTATGATTTAAAAGAAATCCATGGGAAGAAGATGCCACGGGAGCTAAATAGTCCGTAGAACTAAGGCTCGATAAGATCTTATCGGCAAATCCTTGGTAATAGATTTTTTTGTAGGGTTGGAGGTTTGCCAACTCATACAATGCGGAAGCTGTAATAGCCGCGGCGGAGGCATCTCTAGGTACATGAGGTATTTTAGGATCATCAAAATCCCAATAAGGAACAAGGTCTGAAGGTAATCTAGGATGATTTAAGATGTATTGAGCGATGTTTTCAGCTAAATTCAAATATTGTTTTTTCCCAGTTTCACGATAACATACGGCATAACCATACAAAGCCCATGCCTGGCCCCGAGCCCATGCAGATGCATGTGCGTAGCCTTGATGCGTATTTTTTTTCACCACCGCACCCGTTTTTACTTCATAGTCTAACACGTGGTAAGAACTAAAGTCGGGCCTAAAATGATTTTTCATCGTCGTATTTGCATGCGAATCGGCTACTTTATAAAAAGCAGAATCTTTGGTTTCCTTAAATGCCCAAAACAATAATTCCAAGTTCATCATGTTGTCGATGATCACCGGGTTGTCCCATTTATCCCGACTATGATCCCAAGAG
>JABMMK010000218.1 GCA_013205605.1 Cytophagales bacterium
CACCCATTCCTGTACCGTTTTAATTGCTCCCGGAAATGCTCCTCCTTCACCTAAACCTAAAAGGAATCTAAATACTGCGAATTGAGTAAAGTTTGTGGCAAAAGCATGAAGCATAGTAGCCATTGACCATAAACTTACAGAATATGCTAGTCCAATTTTGCTACCCCATCTGTCAATAAGTATTCCAGCTAGGGTGAACATAATAGCATAACTTAATAGAAATCCTGTATTTATATAACCATACTCAGTATCTGAAATTGGAATCTCTTCGTTAATTTTAATAATAGCGATAGACATAACTTGTCTGTCAAGGAAGCTAAGACTAGTAGCCAAAAAAGCCATAAATACAAAAAACCAGGGTAAATATCTTGAGTAATATTTCATCTTAACGCACTAAGTTAATTATGGCCAAATATACATTATTTAATAATAACTACAATTATTTGAAGAATTAATTATTTTTCAACAAAAACTACAATTTCAAGATCATTAGCAGTATTTTGCAGTTTAAAATTTAGCTTTATGCTATTATTTAATAATATTTCTTTTTAATTAACGTGTACACTTAACGTGGTTTTAGATAAAAGAAAAATTAAGGATACAAAATAAATTAGATGAAAGATTCCCAAAAACAATTTAAGCACAATAAAATAATAGAAGATATTATTAAAAAAATCGAGATTGGTGATCTACTTCCTGGTGAAAAAGTACAATCCGAAAATGAACTCATAGCAGCCTATTCCGTAAGTAATACAACAGCTCGTAAAAGTTTATTAGACTTAGAATTACAGGGGTGGGTAAAAAGAATTAAAGGCAAAGGCACTTTTGTTTTGAATAGATTCGAAGATCGCCATATCACTAGAGTGCTTGGGGTTTTCGAAGCAATGAAGGAAAATTTTACCGACAAATTAGTTAAAGAGGGATTTACTCCCAAAAATATATTAATTGAAAAAATTATTTTAGACAATGGAATTACCTCTAGGGTTAACAATAAGAACTATAGCATAGAGGGGCCTGTCTTAAAAATTAGGCGATTGAGGTTTGCTGATGATGTTTCTTTAAAAGATGAAACTCGCTTCATTTCTCTTACATTATGTCCTAGGCTAAATATTAGAAATATTGAAAATAAATCATTAATCAATATTTATGAGGAGGATTATAATTTAAAACTTAGCCATTCTGATCGTTCCATTGGATGTACTATTCTGAATGCAAATGATGAAAGCAATTATTTTGAAAACGAAAGCCCAATTGCAGCTTTTATACTTGATGCCGCTATTTTTTGCAAAGACCAAAAAATCGTTGAAATAGAACAATCTTATTACAAGGGAGACAAGTATAAATTTATTATTTCAGATAAGTCATTATAAATCACTTGTACCAATTGATAACGAAGGCTATTTCTTGAATGGTTTAAAATTCAAACCCCGACTTCATCTGAAAACCCTTGACGTGCTACACTATTTGCTACAGTTCTCTTAAATATTCCTAATTTGCCTTTTTATACGAGTAGAACAAAACAATAAGCCCAAAAATAACCGAAGGTATGGATAGGATTTGGCCCATGTTTAACGCCATTTGATTCTCAAAATCGCTTTGGTTTTCTTTCAAGAACTCATAGAAAAAACGAAGTCCGAACAACACCACCATAAATATTCCAGTCATTAAACCTTCCTGCGTTTTCGCTTTTTTCAAGGACCAAAACCACATTAAAAAGGTAAAAATTACCAAGCAAGAAAGCGCTTCATACAATTGAGAGGGATGTCTGGCCATCACCATCGCAGGATCTCCCATAGGATTAAATTCATAATCCCTGAAAAATTTGAATCCCCAAGGGAGGTCAGTGGGTTTACCAATAATCTCAGAATTCATCAAGTTCCCCATACGAATAAAGAATCCGGCTAAGGAAGCGACAATGACCATTCGATCTGTCACATATAAATAAGATTGCCCTGGATTTTTCCGTACATATAAATAAAAGGCAGAAAAAAGACCCACTGCCGCACCATGAGAAGCTAAACCTGAAAAGGGAGGCGTAATCATTTGAACAAAAAACCGCATGGGATCCGCTTGCAATAAAG
>JABMMK010000219.1 GCA_013205605.1 Cytophagales bacterium
AGGTTATCTCGCACAAACCAACGATATATCATTTGAAAACATGCGCAAGGCTATTGTCTATGGCTCTGCAATGGCATCATTCTGTGTAGAGAAATTTGGGACTGAACGACTTTTTGAAGTGACGTCCTCCGATTTAGAAGCAAGGGTAAGCGAATTTAGAGAACTCGCTCGCTTTTAGTTTCCGCCCACAACGACTTCGGTTAATTTTGAGGGGTCTAGGTATTTATTAGCTAGATCCCTTATTTCATTCGGGGTGCATGAAAAAATTTGATCTTGAAATTGATCATAATAATCGGCATCCAATCCTTCTAATTCAATTATTTTTACTTTTTCTGCGATGTCAAATGCTTGAGTTAATTCTCCCGTAAAGCTCCCCATTAAATAGTTTTTAACCAGAGACAATTCTTCTTCCGAGACTAATTCGTCTCTTAGAATTTGCATCTCTTTTTTTACTTCAGATATTGTTTCTGCTACATTTTCATTTTTAACATCGGTACCTACTGCCCAGTAACCTGAACGGTACATCGGAACTAAGGAGGATGATATTCCATAGGTAAATCCCTTCTCTTCTCGGATATTTTTTTGAAGCCTTGAGCCAAAAAATCCGCCAAGAAGCGTATTCAGCACACTGAATTTGAAATAGTCCTTGTTTTTTCTATTAATGGATTTTATTCCTAATCTGATTGAACTTTGTAGGGCATCCTCCCTTGTCTCTTTCGTTGAGCTTGGTTCCATAAAAATGGGATCCGGGACGATCAATGGTTCTTTTGTATTAAAAGTAAGTCCGCCAAGTGTAGCGTCTAAAATTTTAATTTCTTCATTTGATATTTTTCCTGATAGAAAAATACTGGGTATTTGGTTGGCCCAAGTTTTTTTGTAAAAAGTAATCAGATCGCTTACTTCGAGTAATGCCAATGACTCTGGAGTTGCAGCGCGGCCATAAGGATCGCCTCCATAAAGTTTATTTCGCATGATTTGACTTGCACTATACGCTGTTTTTTCCCAGTTTAATTTATTTTTCTGAATTTCAATTTCTAATTCTTTTTTGAATTCCTGTTCGGGGAAAATACACATTTGAATCATCTCGGCCACATACGGCATTAATGCGCCGAAATGTTTAACTAATCCATAGACGGTAAATGTGGCTTGATCTAATGTAGCTTGGATATCCCAGAACGCACCATGAAAGTCAAACGATTGATGAATATGCAAAGCATCATGCTTGCTTGTGCCACGCTTCATTAATTGGGCCGTTAAACTTGCTAAACCCGCAACATCGCTATGTATTCCCCCGGCTTTTGTACTTAGCTCAAATTTGAAAACAGGCTGCTCGCCTAGGTTGACCGAGTTAACTACTATGCCATTTTTTAAAATGTGTTTATTGGCAGAGGGAAATTTAATTTTTTCAATAGGAAATGCTCCGGGGGCTTTACTTCTGTCCAACATCTAAATAGGGCTTTATAAAAAACAAATGACATCCAATTATGAATGTCATTTGCAATAAAAAAAATATTTTTTAATTATTTCTTAGGAGTATCATTATTGATAGCTGCTAATAAAGTGACTCTTAATGTATTTGCCAATGGGCTGCTTGTTCCAGTTGGAACTAAGTAAGCAAAGTCAAAGCCATATTTTTGATCCAATTTAAGTCCTACTCCAAAAGTGAAATATTTACGATTCCCTTTCATTTCTGATTCATTGAAAAATCCACCACGTAAAGCGAAAGTGTTGTTGAATAAATACTCAGCTCCCAATGAAGTAGTAAATTCTTTTATTTCTTCACCAAATCCATCTTCTGCATCAAACAATGAACCGAAGATTCCTCCGATGGCAGATGAATTAGAACCCGTTGGATCCGTTTTTGTTGGCGTAGGAACCATCAATTTGTTTAAATCTAACGTGAATGTTAGTTTATTCTTATCATCTATATTTTTAACAGCGGCAATACCAGCTCTTAAATTTGTTGGGATAAAGTTTTTATCTAATCCACCGTAGGAAACTTTACCAGAAATATTAGATAGCATTAAACCATACGTATAGTTCCAGTTTTTTTCTGAAGTATTATTCCAATATAAAGATAAATCTGCTGCTACTGTTTGAGCTGGTTGCATGGCTGATGTACCTGCACCTTGATAGTTTCCTAAAAGGTTAGAGTTGATGTATTTTAGGTTTAAGCCTAATGACAATGTATTTGACAATTTTCTTGCATGCGATACAGTCAAAGCATATTCCTTAGAATTAAAGTTACCAGCACTTGTTCCAGTGGCGGTTGTAGCTTGGAACAAACCTTGATCAAAATAATTGATCGAAAATCCGAATGCCTGTCCTTTTGCTGTTTTTTTATATCCTGCGATATTGTAAAGTGCCATATCATTTACCAGGTTACGTAACCAAGGAGTATATGAAATTGCAAATCCTAAATCTTTATCAGCAGAAGCTAATTTTGCTGGATTCCAATAAATCGCATTTACATCTGAAGAAATGGCTACTCCCGCATCACCCATCGCCGCAGAGCGTGCATCTGGTGTTACATTCATGAATAACATGGTTGGTGTTGGAATTCTACCTGAATTCAACTGACCTGAAACCAAAGTTTGACCTATTGCGAAGTTACATACTAAAAGCGCTATTGCGGATAGTATTGATCTTTGGAGAATAGAAATTTTTGTCGTCATCGGTTATTAAATATTAGATTGTCTAGTAATTGCAAATTATTTAAGGTCAAAAATAAGTATTTTTATAGTATTTAATGTTTAAAAATGTAAAATATTTCATAAAATTTATTTTAGGGTCGTGATTTTTCCACTGATCAAAATAGTTTCATTGTTTTTACTTGGCAATAATTCCAATTTAAACACGGATTCGCCAATTAATTTAGCTAATTCTTCCTCAGTCCAATCTATGCTTAATTCAAAGTCTACATTTGAAAAATAAGTAACATTCCCTTTTTTTATCAAAATTTGTTGGCCTAACACATTAAAAATGCTTAGATCATATTGATAAATATCCCAAGGTATTTGGCCGATTGCCTTAAATTGCAATCGCTTACTCATGGGGTTAGGAAAGACTACCCATTCTAAACGACTTGCTTCTGAATTTATTACTTTGATTTCAAAAAATAATTTTTGAGGGTTATTACTTCCATCCCAACAATTTACCTTAAAAAAGTAGGTCCCTATTTTTAAATTTTTAAAGGGATATGTAAATGTCCCTTTTTGAGGAAAATTCAGATCAGGAATGAAATAATCTGATAATTTAATTTTGAGTGTATCATTCACAATGAGCTCAGCAAATTCGTTTTGATCATTTTTCCAACGAAGTGAATGGTCATCCTCGATTCTAATTTTTAATTCAAAACTGCTATTCATCGTTTGGAATTTGTTTGACTCGGGCTCCATTACCGTTATGCTAGGAGGTTTTGTATCCACAGTAACGTTGTTGGAAATTACAACAGGAATCGATTTGAATCCATTGATTTTTTCTCCTGTATTTAATTGACCTATTATTTTTCCAATCAAAGGTCCATTTGAGTTGGGAATCGATTTTTGACTTACTGAGAATCCAGCGCCAGTCATTTGAATAGTAGAAGTCCAAATTAAATCACCTTCAGCAAAATACTCGTAGGAGTTTGTTTTGGTGCCCAAGGTCTTTTTCTTAGTCGGAGGGGAATAAAGGTTTGCCCTTATTTGAGCATTTATATTCGTAGGTGTTTTTGTCAATAATTGTCCTTCAAAAAATTTGCTTGAACCGGGAGTAATCGTATCTGTTTTTATCGTTATTGCTTGTCCTGTCCAGGGTAATTCTAGGGTAGGGTCACCCAACAAACTGATATTTCGATTAATAACACCGGTTTGACTGCTGTTTTTAGTTTCTTTAAATAAATCGCCAACTCGATATTTTACTTCGGTTTTATGATCAATTAAGTTTTTGTAAAAAGATTGACCAAATAAGTAATTACTGCTTTGAAAAACAGGCCTTGTGGTACTAATGAGTCCAATAGCTCCTCCCTTTGTGGACATTAATGAAATTTCTGCTCCTGATAATTGATTTGGATCATCAAATCGTCCAAATTGACATGTTGCGGTCAATAGAAAAGGCAAGTGCTGCAAATTCTTTAGGCCAACTAAATCATTATTGGTCAGTATTTTTTCATCTGTCCAGCCACTTTCTGATCCGTGTCCAATAAAATGTATAAAATCAGCTTCAGAATTAAACAATGAAAGTAATGCGTCTTTTGCTTTTTTAGAGGTGTACATTCCCCCCATCATTTCTTGTTCAAATTGGTCTAAATAAAGCTTTTTGATGCTCACATCATGGGCATCTTTGATCATTAGATTGGAAAAATCCTCAGCATCTTGAATGTGAATATTAGCATCTCCATCATCGGCTACCCATGCAAGTACTTCAGGCTTGAAACGAGTATTTTTTTTTGATTCAATATAAGCAGTTAATTTGTTCACAAAGAAATTAGCCTCACTAGGATTTTTTGCCGGAATTCTGCCAATAGCAACTTGGAGTGTCTTTTTATTTGTTTTTTCACCTTCCAGCCAATCGCCCTCCTCAGGATTTAGTAAACCAAAATAATCATCTGACGAGTAGCTCAATAATGGTTGGAAAGATTCAATACTTTGGTAGGTCGGCACAAAGCAATTTTTCTCGATGTCAGTTGACACGACCGACTTTCCTTTATAATCAATGGATGCATCACCCAAAAGAATCACATATTTTAAAGCAGAATTCGGATGTTTATATTGCCGATAAATAAAATCTCGAATAGCCGTTACATCTTGTTTCCCTCCAGAATATTCATGGTAGATTTGTTCAGTGTCAACGACTTTTGTGGCGATATTTTGGGAACTACTTTTATATTTTGCGAGTGCATTTGCCGCTTCTTTCAGTGCTGGGCTCGATATAATAAGCAGTTCATATCCGATTTCTTTGTTAATATTTTGATTAGCTAACAGTTTTATAAAAGCGGGAGATATTGCTTTCTGGCTGTCAAAAAGCAATAATTGGCTTTCTGGTTTAACATTCAATTTTAAAGCAGATGAATAATTTATAATTTTTGACCAATTGTTCGTGCCGTTGCGCAGCCAAATTTGTGTGGCCGCATTTGCGTTGAGCATGGAGATAGAAAAACTAGAGTCTTTTGTATTAGGCAATAAATACAGCGGATTATCATGCTTTGCATTGAAAATTCGAGGGTATTGAAGCGATAAATAGTCAAGATATCCAGTGCCGGTTGTGTTTTTATAGTTAATCGTCCAGCTCCAAAGATTCTCTTTTAATTGGGGTGCCAACCATATATTAAGATCCTGAAAATTAGCCTTATTGTCATATCGTCCCCCTGAAATGGCTGGGATTTTCAAGTTTCCTATCGTATTTCCAATTACATCAAAGGTAAATAAGCCTTCTTGAGTCGAGCTAGAGTAAAAACGACCCCCTAACTTTGAATTCATTCCAAGCTTATAATCTGCGAGTGAATACTGCACCGTTTTGTTATTTGTTCCATAAAATGCATCACCCACCCATTGTCTCCCCGACTGAATTAAATTATAGGTTTCTGGCTCATAGTGAAAAATAGACCAAGCATAATCCATCGTTTTAGAGTCACCCGGTGTGGCTTTTTCTTCGACTATGCGTTTCGCTGCCGGGTCATCCAAGCGCATAAAATAAAAGCTAGAGTCGGAATACGCGTGTAACTCTTGGACCCATATTTTTTGTTGAAAATCAAAACGTATTTTATGTGGGGAATTTCCCCAAAAAATAAATGAATCATTCGCATCCCATTTGTTATCCTGTTCGCCCTCAAAATAGATGGGTATTTCCTCCAAATCTTGAGGCCTAGAAATCTTGAGATCCTGTGGTAAAGTGCCTGAAGCCGTTGAGTAAAGGCTGATTTGTTTAGGATTTAAAGTTGACCTGTCGATTTTATTTTTATCGAGCCAAAAGGCATCAATTTTGTAAAT
>JABMMK010000220.1 GCA_013205605.1 Cytophagales bacterium
CGCAGTTATGGGGTATTTGTAGACGCTACAAAAGGTAATATTTCAGCTTTAGATAAAAACCATGTTTGTTCTTCATTTACTACTTATTATAATCAAAAAGTAAAAGATATTACTCGATTTGAACAATGGAAAAAGGATTTTGATTCCTTAGTCGTGGCTAATGCCGTGCCTGCTTTCAATTCGGTTCGATTGGGTGCCGATCATACACAAGGAATGGCCATAGGAAAGCCAACGCCATTTGCCTGTGTGGCCGATAATGATCTTGCGGTAGGTTTATTTATTGAGCATTTGAGTAAAAGTCCAATTTGGCATAATTCAGCCGTGTTTATATTAGAGGATGATGCACAAAATGGTCCTGACCATGTGGATGCGCATCGATCAAATGCCTTGGTGGTAAGCCCATACACGAAAAGAAAATTTGTGGATCATACTATGTACACGACTTCAGGCATGCTGAGGACCATGGAGCTGATTTTAGGATTGCCGCCAATGACCCAATATGATGCGGGAGCGACACCTATGTTTCGATCATTTACTTCAAAACCCGATCATACTCCTTATAAATCCTTGCCATCCAATGTTAATTTATCAGATGTAAATGTGGCTAAAACACCGGCTGCCAAGCGCTCTGAAGCCTTGGTTTTTGAGCAGGAGGATAGTAATGATGATAATTTATTTAATGACATTCTTTGGAAAGGCATTAAAGGGGAATTATCTCAATTGCCCGCGCCTAGAAGGGCTGCTTTTGTCAGGATAGTTGAGAAATAATTAATCGGTAAGCAAAAATATGAGTGCCTTAATCAATGGCAATAGAAGTTTCTGGAATGATGTTATTATTATATGTAAAACAAAAACCACTTCAATAAAGAAGTGGTTTTTGTTTTATAGACCCGATCAGACTCTTTTCAGATGTTGATTTGGTGAAAAAATGAATTTATTTCAATTTGTCAAGGAACTCAGGTTTGTATAAATTAGCGTATTCAATATTTGATATGAAAAAAAATACAAAACTAAAATGGTTACTTCAATCGGCTGGAGGCTTAATTTTAACGGGTGCCGGCTTATCTTTGGCTATTGACGCTGGAATTTCAAAAATGCAAGGAGGGGAATGGTTTTGGTATGGTACGGGGGCCCTCGTCGTATTCCAAGCAGGCTTATGTTGCTTGATTGATTCCGTTCGATATAAAAATTGATTGGTGTTTTTCACTGATCAAAATGTTTTAAATTGGGCTGGGAAATAAGCTTTAATTCAAATTCCTTTATGAAAAAAAGTAGAAGGATTACGCTTGTTTTTGCAAGCATATTAGGTAGCATTTGTATTATGCTATCTTTTTTAATTTCGTGTCGGGTTGATCACACCCCTTATTTTAAAACGAGTTACTATCAAAAGACCGAAACCAGGTTGGACAGCCTAACGAAAAAACGTACGATAAGTACTGATTTCGTTGAAGCAGGATTTTCCAAAGTGAGTATTACGCCGAGTGTTGGGAATTCGAAGGATAGCGTCGAGGTGGGCCAATTTAAAGAGGCACCCTTAGCAGGTTTTGGTTCGCGCAAGGGAAAAAGTGCCACGGGTACGCATGATAGCATTTTCGTGAAAGCGGCCGCGATTAAAGTGGGTAAACAATTAGTTGTAATTGTGGGAGCAGACATTTTAATTATGCCCCCTAATATTATTGACGAAGTAACTTTATTGCTCGAAAAGAAAGGGATTCAGCGTAGCCAAGTATTTTATTCGGCATCGCATACACACTCAAGTATTGGGGCTTGGGGTCCTGGATTCATTGGCGAACAATTTGCTGGAAAAGCAAATCCACACATAAATCTATGGATTGTGCAGCAAATCGCTCAGGCCGTCACCTCAGCAATCTCCGATCTTAAACCTGCTTGGATTGGGAATGGGTATTTTAATGCGGCTCCTTATACCCGCAATAGGCTCATCGGCGAGACGGGGACCAAAAACAACGATTTCAATTTTATTTCAATTCAGCAAAAAGCGGGTCGAAAGGCTGTGATTGGCTCTTTTGGGGCCCATGCCACGACCATTGGCGCGGATAATATGCAATTCAGTGCCGATTATCCGGGCTATTGGCAACGAAAAATGGAACAGGGGTCTGTGGACCTTGCCATCTTCTGTGGAGGCTCTGTTGGCAGCCAAAGTCCATCTGGGGAAGGAAAAGGATTTGAAAAGCCTAAAAAAATAGGGGAATCGCTGGCCGATAGCCTTGAGATTCACTTAGCTAAGGTGGAGCTAAAAGATAAAATTGACATGTCGGCGATGAGTTTGAAAATGGACTTGCCAGATTATAACATTCGGTTGACGACCAACATGCATTTCTCCACTTGGCTCAGTAAAAAATTAATGCCATTGCCCGAAAATGTATATTTGCAAGTCATTAAAATAGGAAATCTTATTTGGTTGACTACACCATGTGACTTTAGTGGGGAGTTTGCGCGCCAACTAAAAGACGCGTTGGCCACCAAAGGGTTTAATGCAAATGTCACTAGTTTTAATGGGAGTTATGTGGGCTATATTATTCCCGGGAAATACTTTTACTTGGATGCCTATGAACCGAAAACGATGGGTTGGTTTGGACCTAATATGGGGGAATATACCTTTGAGTTGCTCCGACATTTATCTGAAATAATCACACAGCCTGTTCAATAAATTGCTTCTGCGTTGGATTAAATTTTCACTTCTTGGAATCTTGGGACTGGGGATTATTTTTTTATCTTACCATGTTTTTATTTGAAATTAAAAGAGAAATATTTAGAATTGAAAGAAATACGATTTAGATAAATAATTAAATATGAAAAAGGTAATTATTAGCATCATCATCAGTGTGTTTTTCTCTTTTGGACTATATTCCAAGGATATTTTCGTTTCACCCAAAGGGAATAATCAAAACCCAGGGACGAAGGAAAAACCCATTCAAAGTCTATTAATGGCTAAACAAATGGCCTATGATTTATTGAAATCGGGGCAGCATAAAAATGTGACCATTTGGCTTGCTGATGGGATTCACACCATCGCAAAACCACTTGTTTTCGAACCTTTTGAATCAAGTTTACCTAATTCTTCTTTAGCTTTCAAATCTTTGCAAGGAACTAAACCTGTTATTTCAGGTGGACTTAAGCTTTCCAATTGGTCAAAAAGACAAGACGGTTTTTGGACTTGTAAATTGTCCGATATTGCCCCTGGATTGCAAAATGTTCGAGAGTTATTTGTGAATGGCAAAAGAGCTTCTCGCGCACGATTCCCTAATAATGATTTTCTACGCGTTAAAAAAGCGGGGGAAGATAAACGAACAAATTTCTATTTTGAGAAAGGCGATTTTCCGATTCCTTCCAAGTCCAAGAATGTCGAATTAGTTTTTATGCATGATTGGTCCATCACGCGAATAGGCGTCAAGGAAATTAATGCAGATGCTAACCAATTAATTGCTGTTGATAATATTGGTGCGAAAAGTCCAAGTTTTTTCACCATTGACAATTGGGAGCCCCATCCTCGTTACTTTTTGGAAAATGCGCTTGAATTTATTGATTTAGATTTTGAGTGGGTTTTCTTGCCGGAAACAAGAGAAATTGTTATCCATTTGCCAAAAAATACAGTTCCATCGAAATTTAACATCGTCACACCACTTTCTGAAGGTTTGGTTTCTTTGGTTGGGAAAGAGGATAAGCCCATTAAAAATATTCAATTCGAAGGTATTACGTTTCAACATGCTAAATGGAGCATTCCCACTGGTGGGTATTGTGGTATTCAAGCTACTTTTTATGATCAAAGGAGGGAAAATAATGAATGGAATTGGAATTCAATTCCTGGGGCTGTCTCAGCCATTTGGAGTGATGGACTTGTTTTTTCAAATTGTAGTTTTAAAAATTTAGGAGGGACAGGCCTTTTATTGGGCGCAGGTTGTCGCCGCTCAATGATTAAAAATTCAGAATTTGATGATATTTCTGGTAATGGGATTATGATTGGTGAGGGTCAAGATCGGCAGAAAAATGGTACAAATTGGTATAAAAGTGCTCCAGAACAAGTTGCTTCTGAAAATACAATTGAGAATTGTAGGATTAATAATTGTGGTAGTCAATTTTATTGTGCCGTTGGCATATGGGCTGGATTGACTTCAAAAACAACCATTAAAAATAATGAAATCTCTAATCTCCCTTATACAGGAATATCGATTGGTTGGATGTGGAGTACGGAAACTACACCTTGTCAGGAAAATATCATTGATGGAAATCATATTCATCATATTATGAACGCGTTGAGTGATGGAGGAGGTATTTATATGCTTGGCCTTCAGCCACGAAGCAAACTAATTAATAATCACATTCATGATGTTAAGAAAAATGCGGGAAGCGCTGAAAGTAATGGTATGTTTTTGGATGAAGGGATCACGGATGTTCGAGTCGAAAATAATTTAATTTATAATATTGCTAAATCGCCTATTCGATTTCATAAAGCCACTAAAAATCTTGTTCAAGGGAATTATTTATTTTGCCAAGAAAGTAATCCTCCCATTCGATACAATCGAACGCAAGAGCAGGATATTGAAAAAGTTAATAATGAGGTGCTTGTTAAGGGCCAACTAGGTTACGATGAAGTTTTAAAAATAGCCATAAGTCAGTTTTCAACCAAAGCTAAAAAGTAATTACCTGGTGACTTTTAAAAAAGGCTAATTGGGTTTGTGAAATTCAGTCAAAACCGCTGATAATAGTAATTATCCTTTTTTTTTGCTTTACTCCATGCTCGAAAATTTCTTGGTATTCTAGCGCATCGTTTTTGCCATATCTGACCCATGGGCCGTGTTTCTGTCCTCCTTTAAAATTGCCCACTTGCCATAGTTGGCCTGTCTCGCGGTAAAAAATCCATTCGCCTTCCATCAATTCATGAACGGATTTTCCTTTGGCTTTTATTTTCCCATTCTTGAAATAATAAGTTAATTGGTCTCCCGATTGCTCATGTGTTTTTTGGCCGTTTGAATAGGTTTTGTTTTTCATCATCGTGATGGGTCAATGCCCATGTTGTTTCAAATCCTGAGAAAATATTGTGGCAAATAGATTCCTTCTTATGGCTTACAATCAAAAACGTTTAGGCAAATGGGCGTTTAAACTGCCCATCTACCTAAACGTTCTTCAAAATGTAATTACAATTTGGGCTCCCAGCCTTTTTCATATTCACGTCCCCAAAGCTTCATTCCATCCTTGTCCAAGATATGGCCATTGGCCGTGTCTATTTTGAATGACTTATTTATGCGGTAGGAAATGTTGGCATAATGGCACATCATTTGACTGATCGCACCTTCTTCGATCGGCGAGTTTAATTTGGTTTCTTTTCCACGAATCACGTTGAAAAAGTTTGCCACGTGGGTGTCGGTCATGTCGCCACCGCCGCCTAAGGTATTTCCTGCCTCAGATCCTTTGGACTTACTGTCTTTGATTTTCTTTCCTGCTCGGTCAAAAAGAGTATACCCTTCTCGGTTGACAAAAACACTACCCTCGCTACCAAAAATGATCGTTCCACGATCGCTTCCGTAGGTTTTATAGCCGGAACGACTCTTACCATCCCATTGGATAACTTTATTATCAGGGAATTGGAAAGTGGCATCCATGGTGTCATACATAACCCAACCGTCATTTTTGAAATGTCTTTTGGCTGCTTCTACATATACGTGTTCTGGATATTTAACTTGGAGAGCCCAGCGCGCAACGTCTAATTCGTGGGTTGCGTTGTTGCCAGTTTCGCCGGTTCCCCAGTGCCAACCATACCAGTGCCAATTGTAATCCCAGGTGTCGGCGGTGTATTCTTGGTGTGGTGCAGGACCCTGCCATAGATTCCAATCTAAACCTTCTGGAATTGGCGCCTTTTTTTCAATAGGCACTTCGCCACGCTCGTTGGAATAAAAGGCTACTGCCTTATAAACATCGCCGATTACCCCTTTGTGAATTTCAGAAATGATGTCTTGGGATTCTTTGGCGGAACGCTGTTGGTTCCCCATTTGGACTACCTTGCCATATTTTTTTTGAAAGGCTACCAATAATTCGCCTTCGCGTGGATTTTGACTACATGGTTTTTCGATGTACACATGTTTGCCTGCTTGCATCGCCATCCAAGTACCTGGCGCGTGCCAATGGTCCGGAGTTGCGTTAAAGATGGCATCGACGGTTTTGTCATTCCAAACATCGTGAATGTCATTCACCAATTTCGCATTTCCTGTTACTTTTCCTTGCAAATCACGGCCTACTTTTTCGCGTTGTTTTTTCATAACATCGCAGATATAGGCTACGTCTACATTGTTATTTTTGTCTTTCAGTGCAGCATAATAAGCACTCACTCGGCGGCCACATCCCATTAGAGCGACATTTAAGCGGTCGTTTGCTCCGATGATCCTAGCATAACTCTTGGCACTAAAGGCGGAATTGATATTTCCTAGGCTGATTCCCGCAGCACCTAAGGCTACTTGTTGAATAAATTTTCTACGATTGTTACGCATATGTTGATTTTAATAGGTTGTGTAATCAAATCTTTGATCTCATAGTTTCGAGATGATCGATTTTTTTGAAAGGATAAAAATAAGAAAAAAAATGAAAAGGAAGGGTTTTCAAAATGGATTGTTTTTTATTCTTTTCAGTCAATGTAAATCATTCGTAAAAATTACAGACTTAATTGACTAAATGTGTTAAGTATCTCCTAAATAAAGCACCCTTAAAGATTATGTGATTTATTCAATCATAAATTTATTTGTATCAAAAAGATATGTATATTTAGAAAAAAAACTTTATGATCAATACAAATTTTAACATTTTCAGCATCAACACGAGTCTCTTTTTGAATTGCCTTGAAGGCGTAACGGAAGAGCAAGCGATTCAACACTTATCGCCCAACACGAATAGCCTTAAGTGGTTAGCAGCCCATGTCACTTGGGCCAGGTATCAAATTTCTGCATTAATGGGTAATCCACCTGCTAATAATCCATTTGTTGGTTTGTTTGAAAATTTTAGACCTCATGCTGAATCAGATGATTTAAAATCACTGGTAGAAATAAAGCAAGAATGGGATAAGGCCACAGGCTTATTGGCCACTAGTTTTTCAACCATTGATGCTGATTTCTGGGAAAAGGATTCAGTCATTTCATTTCCACTTCAACAAGATAAATCGAATGCTAGCTTAATGGCCATTTTGGTTCAACATGAATGTTTGCACATTGGTCAAATGGCCATTTTGAAAAAGTATATGACAGGTATCCCCATGAAATTGTCCAACGGACAGGCATAGTTTAAATCGTGTTTGAATATTTAAAATAAACGCATAATTTAGCTGGAACAAAAAGGGCCCCTACTTGAAATAGTTATTGAGTTCGCTTTCGATATCTACTGAATCATTTACCCATGAATGGCTATCGGATTCTCACTCATTTACATGATTTAGTCGGTTGTAAATCAGGACCTTATCCGGTCTTGTCTGTTGTTTTATATTTAAGGCAATTGTTTTATTTGAAATGAATTAATTGCTATATTCGATTAAACCATTGCGAAAAATCCTATTGATTGACGACCTAAACTATGAAGATGAATACGCGTAAATTCCTTTTGATGATACTGGCCTGCGGATTCTCCTTTGCGAGCATAGCCCAAAAAAATATACACCCCAACGTTATTTTAATTATCACCGATGACCAAGGATATGGCGACTTAGGAATTAACGGAAATTCTCTGATCAAGACTCCGGTCATTGACCGCTTTGCCAATGAGAGTTTACGATTTAACGATTTCCATGTTTCTCCTGTTTGTGCACCTACTCGGTCAAGTCTAATGACTGGCCGCTATTCTTTGCGAACCGGGATACGAGATACCTATAATGGAGGGGCCACGATGGCTTCCAGTGAAATTACGATCGCCGAAATTTTGAAGCAAGCAGGATATCGAACAGGATTGTTTGGTAAATGGCATTTGGGGGATAATTTTCCTAGTCGGCCCATGGACCAGGGATTTGATGAAAGCTTAATGCACCTTTCGGGAGGGATGGGCCAAGTAGGTGATGTGACGACTTATTTTCAAAAAGACAGTAGTTATTTTAATCCGGTCCTGTGGAAAAATGGTCAAAAGGAATCATTTAAGGGATATTGTTCCGACATTTTCGCAGCGAATGCCATTCAGTTTATTGAAAAAAACAAAAGCAATCCATTTTTCTGTTACCTCTCCTTTAATGCCCCTCATACGCCCTTACAAGTACCTGAATATTATGATCAGATGTACAAAAATGTAGACCCGTCCATTGAATTTGAACGAAAAAATCCCATGCATTTGAAAATGAGCGAAAAGGACAAGGAAGATGCTCGAAAGGTCTATGGCATGGTCAGCAATATAGACGATAACATAGGCAAATTGCTTCAAAAAATCGCTGATTTAGGGATTGAAGAAAATACGATTATCATATTTATGACGGACAACGGACCGCAGCAATTACGTTATACGGCGGGTATGCGAGATAAAAAAGGGTCGGTGTATAATGGAGGGACCCGAGTTCCTTTTTTCTTGAAATATCCCGCGTTGACGAAAGAAAGTAAAGTGATTGAAACGATGTCGGCCCACTTTGACGTCTTGCC
>JABMMK010000221.1 GCA_013205605.1 Cytophagales bacterium
CCCAGCCAAAGCACCTCCATCTTTTCCGGTCAGTAAAACAACCTTCATGCCCTTTTCCTGTGCAGCTTTTACTGCTTCAATGATATTAGCCGATTGGCCAGAAGTGGAAATGCCAACCAGCACATCTCCTTGATTTCCTAAACCCTCAATGAAACGAGAATAGATGTAATTGTAGCCGAAATCGTTGCTAACGCAAGTAATGTGAGATGGATCAGAAATTGCCATTGCCGCTAAAGCAGGCCTATTTTCTCGATATCGACCAGATAATTCCTCCGCAAAATGCATCGCATCACAATGGCTCCCCCCATTCCCACAAGAAAGAATTTTTTTCCCTTGTTGGAGTGCGTCGACCAAACAATCAGCCGCTTTTTCTATCGCATCCAATTTACTTGGATCAGATAAAAATTGCGCTAAAACATCTTGTGATTCGCGAAGAGATTGTTGGATGATATCTTTCAAAATATATTTATTTTCAACAAATATACAGATTATTTAAAAATCGCCACCTGCGCCACCCCCGCCAAAGTCTCCCCCACCAAACCCACCAAAATCAAAACCGCCTCCGCCAGATCCACCAGATCCGCCACCATAATTTCCGCCTCCTAAAAATATAGGAGGGAAAAACATACCACCACCCCCATTTGAACCAGGTCCTGATCCCCCATTTCTGTTTCGATTTCGATAGGCATTGATTAAGGTCATAAGAACAAAGCCAATGATGATGATCGCAAACAATGGAATTCCTTGGGGATCCTCAGAAGCATCCGCCTTAAATTCACCGCTGGCACGCTGCATCATTTCGGTGGTTGCTAAATCTAAACCACCATAAAAATCTCCCCGCTTTAAATATGGCTTGATTATCCGATTGATGATTCGTTTACAAATGGCATCCGTCAACACATCCTCTATTCCACGACCTGTGACAATTCGAATCTTGCGGTCATCCATAGAAACTAAAATGACCACTCCATTATTTTTTCCTTTTTGGCCGATACCCCAAGTTTTTCCTATTTCCATCGCGTAATCATAGGCGTCTCGGCCTCCGGTTGTCGGTACCAATACTACCGCAAACTGAGTAGATGTGCTGTCGGCGTAACCCCGCAATTTTTGCTCGAGCAAATTACGCTCCTCCGGCTTTAATGCAGATATAGCATCCAACACATAGCCATTAGGTTTCGCAGGTATGTCTCCCTGACCAGCCGCCAGTAAGGTATTTGCCGTAAAGAGTAAGAAAAATAAGAATTTAAAATTTTTCATCATTTGATTAAGCTCCAAAAGATATTGCATTTGACAGCTCATTCTGATCATCTTTTTGATAAGGAAAAAACGCGGCCAGTACTTCGCCTGCCCGCATGATGCCATGGGATAGGGCCATGCCAAATTCATTTTTTGCTAAGGTAGGGCGCATTTCATCTCGGATGGTTTCCCAAAATTCCATAGGAACTTTGGCGTCAATTCCTTTATCCCCTACGATTGAATATTTACGATCTTTATGAGCCAAATAGATGAGGACTCCATTTTGCAAATCAGTTTGATGCATACCTAATTCAAAAAAGAGCACCTTCGCTCTTTCGACCGGGTGCCCTTCACAATGACTTTCTATATGTACGCGTAGCTCTCCGGAGGTCTTTAGCTCGGCCTCCTGAATGGCTTTCAGAATTTGTTTTTGTTGGTCCTCAGATAAATGCATCCTACTTTTTCTCGTCGAAATTCACCTCGGGTGCCTTATCAGACCCAGCTTCCGCTTGGAAAAAACCCTTCTCTACGAATCCAGAAAAAGAAGCCATTAAATTACCTGGAAAAGTAACAATCAATGAATTAAAATTCTTAACCGATTCGTTATAACGATCACGTTCCTCCTTAATTCTATTTTCCGTACCTTCCAATTGAGATTGCAATTCAGCAAAACTCTCCGTTGCCTTGAGCTGAGGATAATTTTCAGCTACCACCATTAATCGAGATAAAGCACCTCCCAAAGAAGATTGAGCTGCTTGATATTTTTGCAAGTTTTCAGGACTTAAATCCTTTGCATCTAACTTCATTTGAGTCGCACTTGCACGTGCTTGAATCACGGCTGTCAACGTAGACTTTTCGAAATTAGCTACCCCCTGTACGGTTTTGACCAAGTTTGGAATTAAATCCGCACGTCTTTGGTAAGCACTTTGAACATTCGCCCATGAAGCTTTTACCTCTTGGTCACTTGTCGCCATCCCGTTTCTAGAACCAATACCCCAGAAAACTAAGGCAACTACTACTGCTAAAGCAATCCAAATTTTCTTATTCATCTTAAAAAATTTTTATGGTTTTTTTGTTTGGCAAAGGTAGACATTAAATAAAAATCTCCTTCACATTTTCGATACAAAATACTTTTTAACGGATAAAAGTTCCATTTTGAGGATGAATAAATAAAAAGGGTTGAAAAACTATTTTTGAGCCAATACAAAACGGTCATTTCCATGAAAGTCTTGATGCAATTCCGTGGTCGAAAATCCAATCTGCCTCAATAGCTTTTCCGTTTCAAGTCCATATGCCCGGTTGATTTCGACGGCCAACCAGCCTCCCGGGTTCAAACGGCTCCAAGCAAAATCACCCAAGGTTTGATAAAATTTTAAAGGTTCGCGATCAGGTACAAAAAGCGCTACATGAGGTTCAAAATCAAGTACATTGGGACTCATTTCGTTTTTTTCTTGGTCCAATACATAAGGTGGATTTGAAACGATAAAATCCCAGGTATCTTTCGTGTGCTCCCATTCAAAAACATCTTGACACTGAAAGTCTACTTGCGCGCCCAAAAGCTTCGCATTTTTTTTTGCGATTTCTAAAGCTCCTTCCGAAATGTCCCATGCAAAAACGGCCGCATCTGTTTCAATGCCTAAACTTACCGCAATGCAACCCGACCCGGTGCCCACATCTAGGACTCGATGCTGTTTTTCAATCAAAGGCAAAATCTTCGTAATTAATTCCTCTGTCTCAGGCCTTGGAATTAGCGTATCAGGACTGACCATAAATTTACGATCCCTAAAAAACTCAAAACCCATGACATACTGAAGGGGTTCCCCGGAATGAAGTCGGCCTAATTTCGATTCCCATTCATCCGATATTTCCACTGGCTTCTCCATTAAAATATCGGTGGCACTGCAATCCCATCCCAAATCCAAACATCGATAAGCGATTGCCTTCGCCTCATTTTTAGTATATAAATGAAGTAGCGATTTAATTATTTGGCCAACAAGTTTCTTCGAAGATATACGCGACATGGATTAAATTAAAAACAAATGTAGAGATAAAATCGTTTAGGAATTTACCTTGTAATACCTATTAATTTTTTATTTTAATTCCCTATATTTGAAAACATTAAGAAATAAAATACTTATTTACCTATGACAATAAACAGAAGAGAGGCGGTTCAACGCGTCGCTGCATTAATGGGAGGCATGATTTCAGCTCCCGCCATGGCTGGTATTATGGGCCAAAAAATCAATAATGGAACCTTTGTTAACTTCACTGCAGATCAAACTACTTTGATCGCCTCCATAGCTGATGTGATTATTCCTACCACAAAAACACCTGGTGCTAAGGCGGCTGGAGCAGAAAAATTCATCATCAATGTAGTCCAAGACTGTTACACAAAAACAGAGCAAGAAACATTTTATGCTGGCTTGATTAAATTAGATGCGGATTGTAAAACTAAAACCGGCAAAGGTTTTGTCGAGGCAAATGACATTCAGAAAAAAGAAGTTTTGACGGCTTGCATGCTAGAAGGCGACGCTGCTAGAAAAGCAAAAAAAGGTAGTGTTCCTTTCTTTTTTATGATCAAAGAATTAGCCACCACAGGATATTTTACTAGTAAAATAGGCGCAACTGAGGCCTTAGAATATCTTCCTATCCCGGGTAAATTTGATGGATGCATGCCATTAGGGCCTAATCAAAAAACCTGGACTTTATAATTTTGACCTGAACTAATTGAACAATGAATTTAAATATAGACGCTATAAAATCAATTACCTATGACGCCATTGTCGTAGGATCTGGAGTTTCAGGGGGATATGCCGCCAAAGAATTAACAGAAAAAGGAATGAGAACTTTGGTATTAGACCGAGGAAAGCAAATGGAGCACATCACAGGATATGAGCCTAGCTATAAAGATCCTTGGGATTTCAAATACAATGGTTTATTGACCCAGGAGCAAAAGGCTTCCCATCCAAAATTATCTCGCGATTATCCATACAACGAGATGACCGAAAAATACTGGATGAATGATTCTGATTCCTTATAC
>JABMMK010000222.1 GCA_013205605.1 Cytophagales bacterium
AAAAAGGTGGTATTTATATTTAATAAGGCAGAATATGAAAACTTTGATTTTTTGGAAATTCGATAACTTACTTTAGTTAAAAAGTTCAACTTATCTCCGGCATAAGTACCTGGATCTATTTCTCCCTTCTGTAAATATGAAATCCCTGTTTCAAATTGATTCTCCCAACGAAATTTACGATTCCGATTTTGATAATACAAAAATATTTGAGCTTGCGCATTAAAGCTATGCTGATCATCTTCTGCCTCAATCCAATCAAATTTATCCTGCGCATTCCCTCCTAACGTAATCCATTGAGCTGAAAGCCAAGTCCAGGTAGTATCCGCATTTTTTAATGCTAGCCCAGCATTATTAACTTTTTGAGCCGCAGCCATTTTCTCAGTTCTGGATTTTTCTTCATATTCCTGACCAAAAATATTTTGAGATAGAAATAGTAAACCAGTGATAAATAATAAAAAGTAGAATTTATTTTTCATATGAAGTTTTTAAATGCAACAGGGCATAAATTTTAAAATTTACACCCTGTTAAAAATGAATGATTAAAAACAATTACTTCTTGGGAGGATTGGCTCCATGCTTTCCTGGAGTAACTTCGTCACCTTGTAAAACAAAATTTGATGAGGCTAGGTCTGACATTTTGAAATCATCATATTCATGATATTTGTCTGCTTTCTTGTCATAAGTCAAAACATCAAAATCTTTTTTCAAATCTCCCAATGTAATTTCGGCCCCTGAACCAGGTGCAACCGACTTGTCAAAACTAACTTCGAAATCCCACTCTTTCGAATCAGAGGGTGTTAACCACATCTCATCGATCGAAAATTTCGTTCCATTAGTTATTTCTAAAGTCTTTACTGTGCTTGAAGCAAACGAAAATAATGCAACAGCAGCAATTGATAAAAAAGATGTTAAAATAATTTTTTTCATTGTTTTAATTGTTTAGTTGATTTTTAAAACTTTTCAAAAGTATTAGTGTTAGCCAAAAAAATCTCAAACCTTTAAATAAACGTGGTATGAATTATATAAAAATCAAACTAATTGTTTTTGTTACATTTGAGTATGGTATTTGTATTTTTCATACTTTTAGAACACAAATACTTTCGTTAGTGCCCTATTTCTAAAAATTATAATGTTCTACACTTCGATATTTTTAAATTTCCTAGTTAGCCTATTGTTAATAAAATATCAATGGAAATTGAATAAAGGAGTTATTTACCTTTTCATTATTTTGATTACGGTTAATATTCGACAAATAACTTTATTGCTTTTAAATCAGACTTCCCATACTCAAGAATTAGCCTTTCTATTTTTGCACGTAGATCCATTTGTGTGCTTGTTGGGGCCCGCGGTGATTTATTATTTTTTTAGCCTGACAAAAGGTAAAATTGAACTCGATTTTAAAATATTTTTATTTTGTATTCCTGCTCTTTTAACCTTTATTAATCTATTGCCCTACTTTGGAACACCTTTTACCCAAAAATTAATTTTTATAGGCCAAGTTCAGTCCACTCAAAATGTAGATTACATTCCATTTCCATATTTGTTTTTAGACTTGTCCTTACAAAGAACTTGCATTGCTATTTATAATTTGCTCTGCCAGCTTTATATTGTTTACTGCTTAATTACGATGATAAGAGCCAAGGGAATCAGCCCAGCATTTGGAGCCTTGATGAAAAATTTACTTTTGATTTTGTCTATTTCAATTTTCAGTTTTGCTTTTTTAATATTTCATTATCGATTTAAATTAGACATTTTTCCAAATGCTTCAAATGGTATTTTTGAAGCTAAAGATTTTTATTATTTGTTTACTTTGGTGCTTCCAGTAAGTTTTTTTGTTGTACCCACTTGGCTTTATGGATTAGATTCACCTTCCTTTGTTAAATCAAATATGACTAATCAAAATAAATATTTGAATAATAAAGATCAGTTGATAAATGCTAAAAAAAGCTTTAATAAATCGGATGATTTAGATAGGATTATCGATTATATCAAGTCTGAAAAGCCATTTTTGAATTTTGATTTTTCAATACATGACATATCCGGTGCGTTAAAATTACCTCAAATAAGAGTGTCAAATTCTTTTAACAATCATTTGAAAATCCCTTTCCCCGCATATAGAAACATGTGTAGAGTTGAATACTTTTTAAATCTTTACGAAAGCAATACATTTCCTAATTATTCCATTGAAGGATTAGCCAGAGAGTCAGGGTTTCAAACTAAATCATCTTTCTATGCTGCATTTAAAAGTGTACATAATATGACACCCATGCAGTATATCTCTAAAAAAGAATTACAAAAAGTCTAATTTTTTTACTAAAACTTCAAGCATTCAGATGTTTGTTTTGGATCTTTATCAGATTAAAATTGCAATAATTTCATCACTTCCACATCCCCTTTGACTGCATTGACAGGTAATGGATATGCTTCGTTAAATACACTCAATTCAGCTGGACTTAGGACTTTGGATGGACCTTCATCTATATTTCCACCGGCATCCATGACGTTTGGTAAATCTAAGGATAAGTATTTAGCCATGAAGGGATACATGCCCATGCGCTTATTTGGGCCATAATCATGTACATCTTTGGCTAAATGCACATTTTCCACCAGGTTTTCTTTTTGGTATAGTGCATAAATTTTTTGCATAAATGGAAATTCCACTTTGGGGGTATTTTGAGTCCAATCGGCCCCATCTGAAATCATCAAGATAGGTTTAGGTGCGGTTAATGCAGCTATTTCTACGTTATTGGTCTGATAATCGCCTTTCTTATGA
>JABMMK010000223.1 GCA_013205605.1 Cytophagales bacterium
TAATTGGATTTTCGATAGGAAGGATAATTTTCTGTGTGTCAAAATTCAAATCGGGAGCCTGCGCTAAATTTTCAGCCATTGTCTTTCCTGTTACGGTCAAACACTCCCCATGCAAAAATCCTTTTTGCCACAGATATTTTAAAATGGCAGGCATTCCACCGATGGCCAACACATCCTCCATGTAATATTTTCCAGAAGGTTTTAAATCAGCAATCAATGGCGTGCGATCTGAAATATCTTGAATATCCTTCATCGTAAATGATACTCCTGCTGAATGAGCAATGGCTAAATAATGCAAAACTGCATTGGTAGAACCACCTAAGGCCATCACCACCGTCATCGCATTTTCAAATGCATGTCGGCTCATAATATCTCTTGGACAAATATTTTTTTCCAGCAATACTTTCATCGCCGCTCCAATCGCTAAACACTCTTCTTTTTTCCCCTCATGCGTGGCAGGATAAGAAGAAGAATTTGGCAATACTAAACCCATTGCTTCCATAGAAGATGCCATGGTATTAGCTGTATACATTCCTCCGCAAGCTCCAGCGCCTGGAATTGAATTTCGAATCACCCCTTCATAATCCTCATCTGAAATCGTCCCTGCATATTTCTTTCCTAAAGCCTCAAAAGCCGAGACAATATCCAATTTTTCACCTTTGTACATACCAGAACGAATCGTTCCTCCGTAAACCAACATCCCTGGTCGGTTCAATCTAGCCAATGCCATCATGGCTCCCGGCATATTTTTATCACAACCCACCACGGCAATAACACCATCGTACCACTGTGCACCCACTACATTTTCAATCGAGTCTGCAATTATATCTCTTGAAGGAAGTGAATAACTCATTCCATCATTGCCATTCGTCATTCCATCCGAAACACCTATGGTATGAAAAATAAGACCGACCATGCCATTTTCTTGAATACCCTTCTTTACATGAACTGAAAGACCATTCAAATGCATATTACAAGGATTACCTTCGTAACCAGTGCTTGCAATACCTATTTGCGCTTTATTCATGTCTTCAGGAGTCAAGCCAATGCCATATAGCATGGCCTTTGCAGCTGGATTCGTAATTTCTTGCGTAAGTGTTCTGGAGAATTTATTTAATGACATAAGGCAATTGATCCATTTTTTTCAAACCACAAATATAGGTAAAGCAATTTGTTCTTCCCTAAATTTCACCAAATAAACTATGGTTTATTAACGAATAACAGAATTAATTAGCATGAAATCCTTAAACAAGGGCAGGTTTATTCTCTCCTACTTGTTGGCGCCACATGGCATAATACAAACCTTTTACCTCAAGCAGACTTTCATGATTGCCCTGCTCCACAATCCGACCTTTTTCCAGCACGTAAATTCGAGTCGCGTGCATGATCGTCGACAAACGGTGGGCAATCAAAATCGTTAAATGCGCAGAGGCCTGAGATACGGAACGAATCGTTTCAGAAATTTCCTCTTCGGTCAACGAATCTAATGAGGAAGTGGCTTCGTCGAACACCAATAAATTAGGCTCTCTTAATAATGCCCTAGCTATACTTAAACGTTGTTTTTCACCTCCAGAAACTTTTACACCCCCCTCGCCAATCATCGTATCCAACCCTTTGTCGGCTCTAGCTAACAAGCTTTGGCATGCGGCCTTATCCAGCACCGACATACATTGTTCGTCGGTCGCATCAGGATTTACAAACAATAAATTTTCTCGAATGGACCCTGAGAATAGTTGGGTATCTTGAGTCACAAACCCGATCTTTTTTCTTAATTGGTCGAAATCAATCGCATCTCCAGATTCTCCATTGTAGAAAACTTGACCTTGTTTGGGACGATATAAACCCACTAATAATTTAACCAAAGTGGATTTACCGGCACCCGATGGTCCTACAAAAGCAATCGTTTCGCCACCCTTTACATCAAAACTAATCTCATTCAAAGCCGAAGTCGTCGCAGATTGATGTTGGAACGATACTTTGTCAAAAGCCAATCGGTCTATCTGCTTAATTAAAATTGGATTTTCAGGCTTACGCTCCGTTGGGATATCTAAAATCTGTTCAAAATTTTGCAAAGAAACCTCAGCTTCACGATATGTATTCACCACATTTCCAATTTCTTGCAAAGGATTGAAAAGAAAGAAAGAATAAATATTTAAGGAATAGAATTGGCCTATGGTAATCTTACCTTGATAAATCAAATAAATCAACACGACCACCATCAACATCCGAAGCAAATTGACACATGTCCCCTGCACAAATGCCATCGAACGAACATAGCGCACCTTTTTCAATTCCAATTTTAAAATCTTATCCGTCGTCGCATTCAATTGGCTTATCTCCTGCTCAGCCAAACCTAATGATTTCACTAATTCAATATTTCTCAATGACTCGGTGGTAGAACCCGCCAAACCCGTTGACTCTTTCACAATTTGAATTTGAATGACTTTAATTTTTTTACTTAAAACCGAAGACACATAACCGATCAAAGGACCCGTCACTAAAAACAAAGGCATCACCATCCAATGCACCGAGAATGCGTAGACCGAAATGAAAACCAAAGCGATGACCGACTGGAATAAAATGTTAATTCCCAGGGTAATCAATTTTTCTACATCGGTGCGGACTTTTTGAAGCTTACCCAATGTTTCGCCTGATCGTTGGTCCTCAAAAGTCTCATAAGGCAACTCCAGTGAATGCCTAATTCCATCCGAGTACAGATTAGCTCCCACTTTTTGAGTCACGGTATTGATCATGTAATCTTGGAAATTTTTCGCTACCCGACTGACAAAAGCCACACCTACAGAAGCCAAGGCCAAAGGCCAGATTGCCGAAATAAATTGGTCCATGGTATGCGTATCCGAACGATACACGGCAGCCACATCGTCAATGATCCTTCTGAAAATATAAGGATCCATCAAAGAGAAAATCTGATTGGTCGCCGCAAGTCCAAGTGCCGCCATGACGCGCCAACGGTAATGCTGTAAATAGGTAAATAATAATTTCATATTTTGCTGAGACGCGATAATCACGTTTAAAAAATGTAGAGACACGATACCTCGTGTCTAATCCCCAGAATTAAAACCTGGTCAATGCCATCTCGGCTACCGTTTTGCCAATCGACAAAGCAGAAGTGGCCGCAGGGCTTGGCGCATTTAGGATATTGATGATTTTTGGATCTTCCACAATGGAGAAATCGTCTAATAAACCGCCGCTTCGGTCGCATGCTTGAGCACGCACGCCCGCTCCCCCTTCTACTAAATCTGTTATTTTAATCTCAGGAATTAATACTTGGAGCGCCTTCGTAAATGCCTCCTTAGAAAAGCTACGATACATCTCACCTAAGCCCATTTCCCAGTATTTAGTAGCCACCTTTTGAAAACCAGGCCATGTTAATGTATCCCAAAGTTCCTTAAAATCGACGCCTAATTTTTTATACCCTTCCTTCTTAAATGCCAAAACCGCATTAGGTCCAGCCTCCACGCCACCTTTCATCATGCGAGTAAAATGAACCCCTAAAAATGGGAAATTAGGATCCGGAACAGGATAAATTAAGTTTTTAACCAGGTATTCTTTGTCGGCCTTCAACTTAAAATACTCCCCTCTAAAGGGTATAATCCGAACATCCAAAGGCTCTTTTTGAGTCCACTGGGCCACTTTATCGGAATAGAGTCCGGCGCAATTAATGATTAATTTTGCTTCGTAGGTCGACTTATTTGTTTCGACAATGGAATAGGTTAAGCCCTTGGTGATATTAATAACCTGCTCGGCCAAATGCAATTCACAGCCTTTAATTTGTATTCCATCGGCTAATTTGACAGCCATCACTCGATAATCAACAATCCCTGTTTGAGGCACAAACATTCCCTCCAAACCCGTCACATGAGGTTCATGCTCCCTCATTTCACTCAAACTTAATTTCTTTAATCCCTCCAGCCCATTTTGAATTCCTCTTTGATATAAATTCTCCAAAGCACTTCGCTCATGTTCAAAACTTGCGACAACAATCTTACCTGTCAACTCAAAGGGTATATCTTCTTTTTGGCAATAATCAATCAGCTGATGGTAGCCCTCAATACAGTTTTTTGCCTTCAAAGAACCGGGTTTATAATATAAGCCAGAATGGATTACACCAGAATTATTACCCGTTTGATGCATAGACACCATATTTTCTTTTTCGAAAAGAGCGATTTTTACATCAGGCTTAGATTCTAATAATCTATGCGCAGTCGCTAAACCTACAATACCACCTCCTACAATAATTACATCAAAAGCCATCGGAATCATTCATTTGTTGGGAGGCAAATATACGAAATTCAGATGGGAGATTTGGTATAAAATTATCAAGAGACTGAATATTTTAGGTATATCAAAAGGTTAATTTTTGTA
>JABMMK010000224.1 GCA_013205605.1 Cytophagales bacterium
CCATTTACTAAATCTGAATATTGATCATTTTTAAATTGAAAGGATCTGACAATATCAGATTTCACGAAATACAATGAATCCTTTCCCGAATAACCAAATTCTTGTCTACCCTTTAAATTAGGGAATTTTATCAAATTAAAAGAATTTTTGTTGAATTCATACCCAAATATTTGAAATTTATGAGCATTATCATCGCCAAAAATCCAAAATTCAGGTTGTTGATTATTATTCAAATCAGAACTTATTAAGTTTTTAATTTTAAAATTTTTTATCTTTTTTTCAAAGATCAATTGATGACTTTTAAATATTTGAAAATGAATGAAATCCTTATTTACATCTGCTTTAGCCTCAAAATCTTCAACTTGTGTAGTATAGACAGGTAGAATGGTACTCATTGTATCAATCACATGTTCAATATGGGAAATTGAATCGATAGCTGAATTAACAATTTTCTCGTCATTAAAATCATAGGCTACTTTATTAGTATCGGATAAATCTTCACCTATTATAAAATAAATCAGGTAAGCCAATAGAGATAATATCCCAATAAATAATAAAGATCTAATGTGCCTCATCAATCGTTTTCTTAATGATTAATAAAGCCTTTTCCAATGAATTTTTAGTGCAGGCAATATTAACCCGAATGAAATTTTTACCTAAAAATTGATCCCCACGTAAAACATGTAATCCATTAGTGTATAACCTTTGTTGGAAATCACCTAGAATTTCCTCGTCATATTGAATCCAAGCTAAATAGGTAGCTTCCAATGGCAACATTTTTAAAATTTTATTTTGCTTAATGAATGAAAGAAGCAAATCATGATTATTTCTTAGATAAATAAGCAAATTCTCCAACCATTCATTATTCATGGTTAAACTAGTTTGTATAATTTCAATGCTATGCCTCGATAACATTGGAAAAACTCCTTGTATATGCTTGATGTATTTCTCCCTGATGTTAGCATTAGGAATAATCGCTACAGCGCCACCCATCCCGGCTGTATTATATGTTTTTGAGGTTGCAAAAAATGTAATTGCAGGCAATTCATTTGATATATACTTGGCAATGCATACATGTTTATGAATAGTTTGTAATTGTAAATCCGCGTGAATTTCATCTGATAATATCATGCAATCATATTTTGTACATAAAAATACAATGCGTTTTATTTCTTCCTCAGTAAAAACAGTTCCACCTGGATTATGTGGATTACAAAATAAAAATACTCCCGCATTTTTTTTTAATTGATTTTCAAATTCAATAAAATCATATACCCATCTGCCATCTTTTTCAACCATATTAAAAGTTAAAAGATCCCTATCTACCCATTTAGAAACTAAATGGAACGGATGATAGACGGGTATTGGAGTTAAAATACTTTGTTCAGATGATACAAAAGTAGAACAGGCCAAAGTCAAACCAGGTACTATCCCAGGTATCCAAACTTGCCATTCAATTTGTGTATCCCAATCATAGGACTCTTTTATTTTAGTTTGATAAACACTTTTTAATAATTCTGGTACCAATGAGTATCCCAAAACACGATGATCATTGATGTTGCTTATGGTGTCTGTTAATTCATCAGCGATACGAAAATCCATATCAGCTACTGGCATAGGCAACATATCTCGACCTTCGTACAATGGGTTATCCCACTTATAACTATTTGTATTCTTACGATCTATTTCTTGATCAAAATTGTATTTCGACATTTATATTTTGGGCCTGTAAATTTGAAATCCTGTTATTTTTTTATTTTTAAATATGTATTGATCGATGGTTACATCAGAAATACATACCACTTTTTTTTCTTGAGATGCATGAAGAATATACTTTTTATTATTTTTAATATGTACGAATCCGACATGTTGGAAATCTAAGTCATTGCGCGAGGATACAAAAGCAATCACATCACCATTTTTAATTAAGTCGTAAATTTCTAAGTCTTTAGTAGAATCAAAGTAGTACATATTTTTCTGACTAATCGATTTTTCAATGTTTATTATCCTAGCCATATTGATATTATTGCTAATTACATGTTTAGACAAATAATTTACATTTTTCTGAATTGATTTTGAGTTGAAATGATTGTTAATAGGAGAGAGTATATGTAAAGCGACCATTTTTTGCAATCCTCTCGTTAAGTAATGATTTCTATTTTCATAGCTTATAGAATCATTATATCGTATTTTGATTAAATTTTCAATGAACTTTGCATTCGCACCTTCTGAATAATATAAGGCTAAAATGTTTTCTACGTAGGTAACACAATCAAAATCGCCAAATGAATAATACATTTTTTCAGGGTTTGATTTTGATAAGCGATTAGATAAATACGGCGCACCTTTAAAATATTGACCAATCAACATCGGTTTTTTTGAAGAAATACTATTTTCTATTACAAGCTTAAGCTCAGGAGATATACCCTTAAATGTTTGAGCAACAAGATGATAACCAGGTAACCACACCCATAAAATCAATATTTTCAATAGTACATGTTTCATCAAATAGCTTTAAATATAAAAGTACTATTAGGAGTAATTTCTAAACTAATCTTATTAGAAATTTTGTGTTTTTCATAAACAACGGTAGGAGGGGTGAATACATGTTGAATCTCCCAATTTAAATTAAATTGACCCATTAATTCATAAGCTAAGTCAGGAATATTAATTTCAACATGAAAAGTTTCCGTTGAATGAAAGTTATTAACAAACAAAAGTTTTTCTTCATTTGTAAATCGCAAATAAGAGTAAACAAATTTACTAGGGTAGCTTTCGCGTTGTACGTATTGTAAGTCGAAAAATTGGCCTATTTGTACCGCATTAGAATCTTTGACAAACTTTAATAAATGCTGATAAAATAAATCTAATTCTTTTTCTTGGCTGGTCAATAATTCATGATTAAAAGCCCCATAGTTCAACCACCTTTGATGAGAATCAACACGCCAAAAATCAAACATGGTCGTTCGATCATCCGCCTCATTAAATCCTTCAATTTCATTCGCCTTTTCGCCAAATTCCTGTCCAAAATAGATCATAAAAGGTCCTCCATGTAATGTGGCAGTAATCAACATGGCTGGAATGGTGGACCAAATATTATCCTTAGCAAAACCAGGAGAATTAATTCTTGTTTCATCGTGATTCTCTAAAAATCGCAACATTTGATTAGAAAATTCACCGGATTCTTGTTGCCAAACTTTAGTGATAGAACTAGTATGTGCATCATATTTTTGTTCCATTAAACTTCTTAATGTATCATACAGGCCAACCTTATCATACAAGTAATCAAAATGTCCATTATAGATATAGTCGGGATATAAACTTGGTTGATATATTTCAGCTATAAAAATCAAATCTGGATTTATCGATTTTATTTTAGGAATGACAAAAGCCCAAAATTCCACGGGAACCATTTCAGCCATGTCGCAACGAAATCCATCCACTCCAAAATTAGTCCAATAGGTTAAAACCTCGAGCATTTTATGCCAAGTGTCTGGAATAGGATCAAAATGAATGTGCCCATTATTAGGGTAATCAATTCCATAATTTAATTTAACAGTTTCAAACCAATCGTGAATCGTGGGTTGCGATGAAAAAACATTATTTCCACTTGCTTTCGCGGGTATCTCAACATAAGCCTGAGCATTTTGACTAATTTCAGCCGGATAGGGTAGAGTAAATTGTGTTCCAGGTAAATAATAAAAATTATTTTGTGGAGAAAATGTAATATCATTTCGATCATCAACACCAAAATCAGTAACTCCTTCAGGTTTTTTATCGGATTGGTAATTTCTGGCTAAATGATTAGGCACAAAATCCAGTATAATTTTTAATTTATTTTCATGGATCCGCTCAACCATTAATTTAAATTCCTCTAATCGATTTTCAGGTTTATTGGCCAAAAATGGATTTACATCATAATAATCTTTGATGGCAAAAGGCGATCCGCAACTTCCTTTCACAATGGAGGGATGGTCTAAAGAACAGCCATATTTCGAATAATCTTCTTTCGTAGCATGCTCGATGATTCCAGTAGTATATAAA
>JABMMK010000019.1 GCA_013205605.1 Cytophagales bacterium
ATGTAATCCCGTCTGCCCGGTTTTTTGTCCATCATAATTAGATGTGGTATGTAATGGAACATGTAAATCGCCGACGTAATGTCCCATTTCGGCTGATAATTTAATAATCATAACGGTATCTCGACGAACGAACGCATATTTCAATTGTTGGTATAAAATGGGAATGTGCCAGGGGACGATTCCATGCGTGACCAAACTATCTGAATGGATGTTTTTTGTTATTTCGGCCCAGGTCGTGTATTGAATGTCTGAAATCTTATAACGGTCTAAATCAATATAATGCCTAGAAGCCTCATTGTCCATGATGTATCTTCGTTGATCCGGCAAAACCGATAAATCCTCGATTTCTTTTTGATGCCTTTTGTAAAATGTTATCATATCTACAGGTAAGGTATATATGGCCAGCGTGTTTATTTTTTTATGTGCAAAAAATCCCCAAGGTTTGGTTAATTCATTTGAATATGTGCTAGAATGAAGTGTCAGGATTAAAATTATAAGGATCTGACTGCTTTTTTTGTTTAAGATGTTGTGTTTTAAAATCATTTTGTTTAATTTTGCATTTCAATTTTATTAGAAGAAGAAGATTATTTAAAACAATGGCAAATCATAAATCAGCATTAAAGCGTATTAGAGCAAATGAATCAAAGCGTTTGCGTAACCGTTATCAACACAAGTCTACTCGTACGATGATTAAAAATCTGCGTTTGGCTACGGATAAAACTATAGTTGTTGATTTGTACAAAAAGGTTTCTTCTGCTTTAGATAAATTAGCTAAGAAAAACATCATTCATAAGAATAAAGCAGCAAATCAAAAATCTAAATTAGCTAAGTTAGCCAATAAATTAGCCGCATAGTTTTAGATTATCAGCATATTGATAAACCCCGCAATCGCGGGGTTTTCTTGTTTATAAGGATTACCTTCAGGAAAAATGTTCAAATGAATTATTTACTTAATGGAGGTAAAATCAAAGAAATTCGATTAGAGGAAAGGCCACGCGAATTAATGGCAATAAAGGGGAAGGATACCTTACGGATTGAAGAAATACTTTCCTTATTGATTGGCTCGGGGATTCCAAATAAATCAGCATTGGATCTTTCAAAGGATATATTGAACTCCATTCAAGGGGATTTGAATAAGTTAGGCCGTTTTAATCAATTTGATTTCATGAAATTCAAAGGGATTGGAAAGGCTAAATCAGCCGTTTTAGTGGCTGCATTAGAGCTAGGCCGACGGCGAATGGTTTTTGAAACAACGCATCGAATAGACACTATATTGGCTTCTAAAGATGCTTATAACTTATTGAGACCCCACTTGAGTGATTTAGCGCATGAAGAATTTTGGATTATTCATTTAAATCGCGCTTCTCGATTAATTAAATTAGAAAAATTTAGCGTAGGGGGTGTAGCGGGTACTTCTGTGGATATTAAATTATTGTTTAAATCTGCTTTAGAGCAAACATCTTCAGCCATCATATTGGCACACAATCATCCTTCTGGTCAATTACAACCCAGTCAGGCCGATAAGCATTTGACTAAAAAGATTATTGAAGCTGCAAACTTATTTGAAATACAGATTTCTGATCACTTAATTGTGTCTTCAGAAACCTATTTCAGTTTTGCCGATGAAGGAATACTTTAATTTTTTATTTGCCTCTTTCCTTATAAATATGTTGAAGTTTAGCTCCTACAATGATAGCTACTGCAAATAAAATGATAAAAAAGGCGGCTCCTGAATATCCCATATGATGTTAAATTTTACTCAAAATTATAAAATTAATTATAGTAATCCTTTTGTGCTAGGCAAAGAATTTAAATTATTAATATCTCTTTTAACGGCTAATTGGATCGATTTGGCAAAAGCCTTAAAAATCGATTCAATTTTATGATGCTCGTTTTCTCCTTCAGCTTTAATATTTAGATTACATTTAGCACCATCCGAAAATGATTTAAAGAAGTGACTGAACATTTCAGTTGGCATCTCGCCGATCTTCTCTCTTTTAAATTCAGCCTCCCAAACGAGCCAATTTCGACCTGAAAAATCTAAAGCTACTTGGGCTAAACAATCATCCATGGGCAATAAAAATCCGTATCGAGCGATGCCTTTCTTTTGACCTAATGCCAATGTAAATGCTTCACCCAAGGCAATTCCAGTATCTTCTATGGTATGATGTTCGTCTATATGTAAATCACCATTGACCTGTATGCTAAGGTCAAGGTTACCATGCTTTGCGATTTGATCTAACATATGATCAAAAAAGGCTAAACCAGTTTGATTGTTGGCATTTCCTTTTCCATCTAGGTTCAATTGGATCGAAATTTTAGTCTCATTCGTATTTCTCGTATGAATGATGATACGCTCAGGTAATTTTAAAAAGGAATAGATATCATTCCAATAAGTAGTTTGTAGCGCTGTGATTGATTTTAATTCAGTAGGTATTTCTAAATCACTAATCAAGAATGCTTTTGCACCTAGATTTTTCGCCAATTGAATGTCGGTGATTCGGTCGCCAATGACAAATGAATTTTTTAAGTCATACTCGGCCGTCAGGTATTCACCCAACAAACCTAGACTCGGTTTTCTAGTAGGAAGATTATCCGCAGGAAATGATTTGTCAATTAAAATATTCGAAAATACAATCCCTTCAGAAGCTAAGGTTTCCAACATTTTGTTTTGGGCTGGCCAAAATGTTTCTTCTGGAAATGAGGTAGTACCTAATCCATCTTGGTTGGTGACCATGACTAATTCAAAGTCTAATTCTTCATTAATCTTCTTTAAATTAGATATAACATGAGGCAAAAAGGACAATTTTTCTAAACTGTCAACTTGCTGATCTGGTTGAGGCTCAATTATTAAAGTGCCATCCCTGTCTATGAATAATACTTTCTTCATGACACAAAGGTAATGAATGTAAAGTTTACAGCGAATAAAAGAAAAAAATATGCAAAAAATAATTCTTATATGTGCTCGAGTACTTGTAATTTTGTATTTGAGATAAAAACTATGGGGGAATTGTTTGGTGTTATTCAGCAAGATTTGCGCGGAAATGTGATTCGCAGAATCTCTTTATTTACTGGTGAGTCAGAACCCAAAGTAGAACAGTTGATCCCAGTTTGGGAAGCCATAATTTTAGGTGGATTATTAAAATTAATTCGTAATCGAATTAGATTCAACGCTCTTTATAATTTTATTTTACAAAAGCCTATCCCACGCGTCGCGATAGAGGAATTGCAGGCTGGAAATGCAACTAAATTACAGTTAGAAGAAATTAGTCAATATGGGGAAGGCTTAATCGGAATCCTTATTCCGGATAAAAAGAGTGCTATAGCAATGTTGATTTCAAGAGAATTAGGATGTAAAAGTTCATCTTTTTTGAAAGGATTGAGTGTCGTTTTTGGTTTATATGGATTTAAATTAAAAGAAGAAGACTACGATTCATTAAAAGATTGGAAATCATACGCAGAGTTTTTTATTATTAAAAAAGGTGATTTTAGTATTTTATGCCCTTCTAATTTACGTTTTGCTATTTCTGATATTTTATTACTTTCCGATGTATTGAAACTAGATCCTGAGGCCTTAGTGTATTTGACGGAAGACCCAGAGCGAGATGAAGCTAAATCGAAATCGTCTCTTTTTAATCAAAAAAATCTCATCTACATCGTTATCACCATCATTTTAAGCGGATTTACCATTTGGTATACCTTATTTAAACCTGCTTCAGAGCCAGAAATAAGTGCGGATTTGGAGGAAGTAATTCCAATAGACAGTTTGAATAAATTAAATGATAGTTTAACAAAAGCAGTCTTAGATTCTAATCGAATTAAGAATGATTCCCTTTTTACGTTGAATTGGCCAGATGGTACTCAATATGTGGTGCCTAAGAAATCCATCTTGGTCGATTTACACGCATATTTAATGGATTCCACGCAAACTTCTCCTTTAGAATTAATTTCCCAAGAACTTTTTTTTGATGAGAATACGGATTTATTAGTAAAGCCAACGGATTATTTATTTAAGCAGCTTTCGATCCAGATGAATAAATCTAAAATTGTAGATGTTCAGATTGCTGCCATATCGAGTAAAGATGACAAATCATCCTTTAAACGAGGTTTTATTATTAAAAACCGATTAGTAGGCGAAGGGCTTTCATTTAAAAAAATTAGTGTTCAAGCTAGTGTTGAAAGTGCAAATGGTCAGGCTAATTCTCGGGTCAAATTTATATTTTCTAAGCGTAATTTATTGAAATAATACAATATATTAGGTTTATATAGATTAATAAGATACTTTTGTAATAAATAAGTACAAATACATCCGCACAAACTCTTTTTTACATTTAATGTAAAATCCCTTTCCTTTTATTTAGGGCTATTGGCAAGAGTTAAATTACGGATGTGTTCGGGCATCGTAATTAAAATATATCTACATGAGTGAAAAAATTCGCTTTGATTCGCTTCCTTTATCGGAAGGAATCCAAGCCGCAGTTAAAGAAATGGGCTTTGAATATGCTTCTCCCATTCAATCAGAAGCAATTCCATTTGTTATGGAGGGTAGAGATGTAATCGGTCAGGCGCAAACAGGCACTGGAAAGACTGCTGCATTTGGCATACCCATGATTGAGCATATAGTTCCTTTTGAGAAATTTGTTCAAGCGATCATTTTATGTCCTACCCGTGAATTAGCGGTTCAGGTTTCAGAAGAAATGAGAAAATTGTCCAAATTCACAAAAGGTATTTGGGTAACTACTGTTTATGGTGGTGATTCGATCGACAGACAAATTAAGTCTTTAAAAGCTGGTGCAAACATCGTCGTAGGAACTCCTGGACGTGTGATCGATTTAATTGAGCGTAGAGCTTTGAAATTGAATCAAACCTCTATGGTCGTTTTAGATGAGGCGGATGAAATGTTAGACATGGGTTTCCGTGAGGATATTGAAAGTATTTTAGAAGAAATACCGAATGAGCGCCAGACAGTTTTATTCTCAGCTACGATGTCTAAGCCTATATTGGCTTTAACAAATCGCTATTTAACGGATCCTAAATTAGTTAAGGTGGTTAAGAATGAGATTACCAACGTTAATATTGAGCAATTATATTTTGATGTTAAAGGAAGAGCTAAAATGGAGGTAACTACCCGTTTGATCGATTTTTATGCATTAAAATTAGTTTTAATTTTTTGTAATCAGAAAAAGCGTGTTGACGAGGTTGTTGAAGAATTAGCACTGAGAGGTTATGCAGCCGAAGGCTTGCATGGTGATTTAAGACAGAGTCAGCGCACGCAAGTAATGAATCGTTTCCGTTCTGGAAATGTTAGTTTTTTAGTCGCGACGGATGTTGCAGCTCGTGGCTTGGATGTTGAAAATGTGGATGCCGTTATTAATTATGATATCCCATTAGACGAAGAATATTATGTACACCGTATCGGCCGTACAGGTCGTGCAGGTAAATTTGGTAAAGCTTTTACTTTGGTAGTAGGTTCAGAACGTAATCGTTTACGTGAAATCATGAACTATACCAAAGTGAAAATAGATAAGGGAGTAATTCCTACTTTCTCTGATGTGGTCGGTATTAAAAAAGGCATGTTTATTGAGCGTGTCGCTAGTACCATCGCAGAAGGTGACTTGGATTTGTTTGCTGATGCACTACCTAACTTGCAACATGCTGGATTTACAGTAGATCAGATTGTAAGTGCGCTAGTGAAATTGAGCATGGGTGTTCAGAAAAATGAGTTTGGCGATGAAAATTTAGAGGGAGAACTTGAACGTCAATCACGCAAATATGGCCGTGATGAGCGCGGGGGTGGAGGATTTAGAGATCGCAACGATCGTGGAGGAGACCGCGATGGCCGTAGAGGTGCTGGTCGCTTCGATCGCGATTCTCGCGGTGGTGGAGATCGTGGAGGACGTTTTGAACGAGGAAATGATCGTGATCGTTCATCAGCTCCGAGAGGTCCACGCATGGATCGTGAAGGAAAACCATATCGTTCAGATGAAAATATGGTCCGCATGTTTGTTAACATTGGATTTGACGAAAAAATATCACCTTCTAATATTGTAGGTGCCTTTGCAGGAGAGTCTGGAATTCCAGGAAATGTATTAGGTCAAATACAAATAGAGAATAAACATACGTATGTAGATGTTCCTAAGGAGTATGCCAATGTCGTTTTAGAAAAAATGGCAGGTGCTCAAATTAAGGGTAAAAGGGTTTTAGTAGAGATAGCTAAACCAGCTTAATCCTACAATTTTTAATTTTAAAGGGTGACTATTCAGTCACCCTTTTTTTTATACCAAAAACTTAGTATAAATTTGAAGATTAAAGCTTTATATAATAGTTTATATGGTAAGTAAAGGAAATATGTATTGGTTGTTGACGGTATCGCTGATTGTCGGTGGTATTTTAGTGTCAACCTATATTTCATCTTCCTCCCGTACACAAATTTCCTATGCACAAGATGTTAAACCCATCCTGAATAAGAATTGTATCACTTGCCATGGGGGTGTCAAAAAGCAAGGGAAGTTTAGTTTGCTGTTTCAAGAGGAAGCTTATGCCAGTACGGCTTCAGGCAGACCCAGTATTGTCCCATTTCATCCAGAAAAAAGCGATTTTATCAGCCGCTTACATTCCAAAGATCCCGAGGAAAAAATGCCTTATAAAAAGGAGCCATTGACTTCTAAAGAAATCAAGATATTGACTCAATGGGTCAAAGAAGGTGC
>JABMMK010000020.1 GCA_013205605.1 Cytophagales bacterium
TGGTCTACGTATTTACACGAGCATTGACTCAAGGATGCAGAAATATGCCGAGGAGTCTGTCAGGGAACATATGCAGGCGGAACAAAAACTATTTTACTCGCATTGGCAAGGTCGGAATCCCTGGGTGAATGAAGAAATGAAGGAAATTAAGGGCTTTTTGAAAGATGCCATGAAGCGTACGCAACGGTATCGAGATTTAATGACTGCCTATGAAAATGACGAATTTAAAGTGTGGGAAGAATTGAACAAACCCATTAAAATGACCGTTTTTTCTTACCAAGGTGATATTGACACCACTTTCAGTTCCATGGATTCCTTGCGCTATTATAAAAAGATTTTAAACTGTGGTTTTATGGCCATGGATCCTACCAATGGCCACGTAAAAGCGTGGATTGGTGGAATTAATTACAAGTATTTTAAGTTTGACCATATTTCACAAAGTAGGCGCCAACCGGGTTCTACCTTTAAGCCATTTGTGTATGGAGCGGCCATTGAAAATGAAATTATCAATCCATGCGATGAGCTGGTGGACGAGCCGATAACTTTTGGAGAAGAAGATGGTTTAACGGGAAGCACCTGGACGCCACAAAATTCAGATGGTAAATTCTCCTATGAAAATTTAAAGATGCGCCGAGCGATGGGATTGTCGATCAATTCCATTTCGGCTAAGCTAATGAAGCAATTAGGGCCCGCTAAAATTGCCGAATTTGCACATAAATGTGGCGTGAATAGTCCATTAAATGAAGTACCCTCTTTATGTTTGGGTGCCTCAGAAGTATCATTATTAGATCAGGTGACGGGTTATAGCACCATGGCAAATGGTGGGGAAAAAACAGATCCAATTTTAGTATTAAAAATTACAGATAAAGTAGGTACGGTTTTAAGAGAATTTTCAGCGATAGAAAAAGCAGCTATAAAACCCGAAACGGCCTATTTAATGACTTACATGCTTCAAGGTGCAGTACAGGAACCTGGTGGAACGGCTGAAGGATTAAAGCGAACCTCGATAGTTGCCGGAAACGAAATAGGAGCAAAAACAGGAACAACATCTAATTATTCAGATGGCTGGTTTATGGGAGTCACCCAAAAAATTGTCGCTGGAGTTTGGGTAGGTGGTGATGATCGAAGTATCCACTTTAGAAATTTGGCCCTAGGACAAGGCGCTAAAATGGCTATGCCCGTTTATGCAAAATTCATGGAACGTGTGTATTCAGATGCGACATTAGCCATAGAAGGGTACCGAAAAATGCCATTCCTAAAGCCTGATAATTTTGCTTTCGATTTTACTTGCAGCGGCAAAGTAGGACAAGATTCCTTAGCCATAAGTCAACAACCTGATATTCAATAAATGCGGTACCTATATTTTAGTTTAGTTTATTTTTTGATATTTACAAGTTGCCAGTCAGGTACCGAATCTGAAGGGGAGGCGCTGGCGAAAAAAAATTGTGCTTCATGCCATAAATTTCCAGACCCTTCTTTACTAGATAAGAAAACGTGGAAAGAGGGTGTATTACCCGAAATGGCTTATCGATTAGGTGTTGGCAACCGCTTTGAATTACTGACCAAAATTCCTGAAGAACAATATGAAAGCGCCATCAATCTTGGCATTTATCCTGAAACACCCGAAATAAGCCAAAAAGACTGGGAGGCCATCGTTGCCTATTATGTTGAAAATGCACCGGAAAAGCCTTTGCCCCAAGCAAAAAAAGTAACTATCTCCACTGAAACATTACACTTTTCATCCCGAGAAATTATTTATCCAGAGGAGCCAACAGGCGTAGTGACATCGGTCACTTTTAATCCAAAACTGAAAGAAGTTTGGATTGGAAAAAGAAATCAAAAACTTGAGATTTTAGATGCCCAATTAAAAATTAAAAAAACGATCTCTACTGAAAGGCCTATCGTACATGCCAATTTTCATAACAATAAATCCTATTTTTTAAGTATCGGAAGAATGTCCCCTAATGACCAGAAATTAGGATCGCTCCTTATATTGAACCCAAAAAATGTATTGTCATTAGCTGCTGATTCCCTCAAAAGACCTGTCGACCTACAAATTTCAGACATCGACCAAGATGGCATTGATGATTTTGTGATTTGCGAATATGGTTTTGAAGCAGGAGAATTAATTTGGGTCAATGGAAGAACCAAGAAAAAAAATATCTTAAAAATTCAAGCTGGGACAAGAAATGTATCCATCAAAGATATGACAGGTGATGGATTGCCTGACATCTTGGTCCTTACCGCTCAATCCCGAGAGGGGGTTTCTCTGTTCATCAATAAGGGTGAAGGGGAATTTATGGAAAAACCCATTTTGCTTTTTGATTCCGTTTATGGCTGCAGCTTTATGGAAGTGGTTGATTTTAATCAAGACGGAAAGTATGACATTATTATAACGAATGGGGATAATGCCGATTATTCAAAAACGCTTAAAAACTACCATGGTGTACATATATTTTTGAATGATGGTCGAAATAATTTTAAGGAGAAATATTTTTACCCCGTTTATGGAGCTACTAAGACGATTGCAAGGGACTTTGACTTAGACGGTGATTTGGATTTGGCCATGATCGCCTTTTATGCAGAACCCATCATGCCTAAAAATGAGTCCTTTCTGTATTTTCAAAACCA
>JABMMK010000225.1 GCA_013205605.1 Cytophagales bacterium
AAGGCCAAAAGCACAAGAAAACCCCAATACAAGTGGAAATTAGCCCAAGGAATGACCATCTTATGCTTATTCTGCCTTGGAAATAATTTATAGTTGAAAGATGAAATAACGCCACCTAGCACAATAACTAAAGGAAAAACAAATGGATTAGGAAATAATATGCCCATGAAAATGGTGATCAATAAAATCAAGACATATAGAGGTCCATTGATGACTTTTTTTGCCATGACCCAGCCCGACTGAAGAATGAGCCCCACACCGACGGGAAGCACAAAATGTAAAATAGCTTTATTTTGAAGATAGGTCATCCCAAAGGCGGCCAAAGTCATGATGAATATAGCAGGGCTAATCCACATCAGCGTGGTTAAATAAGCTAAACTAGTTCCTCCTCGTTTTAAACCAATCGCAGTTAAAACCTGAGTAGAAGTAGGTCCTGGGAGAACCGAACATAAAGCATGTATTTCAAAAAGCTCTTCCTCCGATAAATATTTCTTTTTTTTAACCAAACGCTCTAAATAAAGCGCCATATGAACTTGTTGGCCGCCAAAAGACGTTGAAGCCATAATCAAAACATCCCATAAAAACGCTAGATGCTTAGGCTTATTCATAATCTACTTCGTCTTTAGACCTAATTCAATCAGGCGTTCATTCAGGAATTCTCCAGCAGACATATCCACATATAATTTTGGAAATTCGTCAGAAACACAAGAATCCAAACACTTCAAATCCATTTCAGATCTTGGATGCATAAAAAATGGAATGGAAAAGCGAGAATTCCCCATCTTTTCGCGTGGTGGATTGACCACTCGGTGAATCGTAGATTTAAGTTTGTGGTTGGTTAATCGGTCCAACATATCCCCCACATTAACTACTAATTGATCTGGTAGGGCCGTAATGGCAATCCATTTCCCATCCATTCTTAAAACTTCTAACCCTTCAGCAGAAGCCCCCATTAACAAGGTAATCAAATTGATATCGCCATGAGCTGCTGCGCGAACAGCACCATCCGGCAATGCATCTGGATTTTCAATGGGGAAATAATGAATGGCTCTTAATATAGAATTTCCATTGACCACTCGTGGCTCAAAATAATCCTCAGGTAATTCTAAATAAAGCGCAATAGCCTGAAGCAAAGATTTTCCTGCTGATTCTAAGGTTTGAAAAGCTTCAACAGTATGTTTTTCAAATTCAGAAAATTCGTTTGGAAACACATTAGCAGGATATTCATCCCAAACAGTGTCACCATCCTCTTTAAATGGCTGACCTACATGGTAAAATTCCTTTAAATCAGGTACGTTGAAACCCTTTGCTGTTTCCTTCCCCTTGCCCACATATCCACGCTGTCCGAATATACCTGGAATTTCATACGCTTTCTTTTTCTCATCCGTTGACTTAAAGAACGTCTCAACGTGCTGATACAGAGATTCTGTAAATGGTTCAGACAATCCATGTCCTTTAATGGCAACAAAACCAATGGTATTAAATGCTTGCCCTAAATCTTCGACAAATTTGGCTTTACGTGTGGAATCAGAAGATCTAAAATCAGCTAAATCAAGGGATGGGATTACGTCTAAAAGCATATTATTTTTTTATTTTATCAAATTGCTGGGACACAAAATCCCAATTTACTACGTTCCAAAATGCATTTATATAGTCTGCACGCTTATTTTGATACTTTAAATAATAAGCATGTTCCCAAACGTCTAAAGCCAAAATAGGGCTTCCTTTCACGTCGGCAATATCCATCAAAGGGTTGTCTTGATTGGCCGTCGATGAGATGACTAATTTCCCATTGCTCCATAATAACCAGGCCCAGCCAGACCCAAAGCGTGTGGTAGCCGCTTTATTAAACTCAACTTTCATATTTTCAAGGCTACCAAAATCTTTATTGATTTGCGCTAATAAAGATGCGCTTGCTTGTAATCCTTTTGCAGGGCTCAAAATTTGCCAGAAAAAACTATGGTTCCAATGCCCTCCCCCATTATTTCGAATGACAGCAGGCTGTTTGCTAATCTGAGCTAACAATTCCTCTAAAGACAAAGAAGCTGCAGGCGAACCCAATACAGCCTTATTTAAATTGTCGACATACGCTTTATGATGGCGATCATGGTGAATTTCCATCGTCGTTCGGTCTATATGAGGTTCTAAAGCCTCGACAGCATAAGGAAGAGAGGGTAAGTTAAAGGGAGCATTTTCAATAAAAACCCCCTGAATATCTTTCATTTTGAAACTTGAAAGTAAAAAACCACCACCTAAAAAAGCGAGTGAACTTTGCAAAAATTTGATACGTTTCATTTTTTTTGTTTTATACTATTCGTAAACAATTCGGCCTACTATGCTTCTGCCGAGGGTGATTTCATCTGTATACTCTAGGTCTCCTCCAATTGGAATGCCACGTGCTATGGTCGATATTTTAATGGAAAAATCTGCTAATTTTTTTGTTAAATAAAACGCGGTCGTATCCCCTTCCATCGTTGGGCTTAATCCTAAAATCACTTCTTTAACATCACCTGAGGCCACTCGAGCCACCAATGACTCTATCGTCAAATCCGATGGAGATATCCCAGATAAAGGAGATATAATACCGCCAAGGACATGATAAAGTCCTGTGTATTGACCTGTATTTTCGATGGCTAAAACATCTCTTAAATCCTCCACCACCATCAAAATAGATTCATCGCGCTTATTGCTGGCACAAATTCCACATAAATCACCATCTGAAATCATGTGGCATTTAGGGCAGTAGCGTGTCTCGGTGCGCAATTGGACTACTGCATGGGCCAACTGCAATGATTGGGATTCTGGGCGCTTTAATAAGTGCAAAGCTAGTCTTAAAGCTGATTTTTTACCTATCCCAGGTAATTTAGAAATTTCCTCTACAGCCTGTTCAATGATTCGAGAAGGATAGGTATGCATCATATTAGTTTTGAAAAGATTCAATTTCTGCGGATATGCCACGGCGGCAAATCTCATTTCTCATAGATACTAATTCGTCAAATTCCCCTGATTTTACGCCACATTTACCTTTGAAATGAATCATCAAGGTACATTGTTCCGCTTGTTCGGCCGTATGATCACACACTTCAATCAATGTTAAAATCACATATTCGAACGAATTAACTTCATCATTATACACCACCAACTGATGAGCGGGCACCACTTCCTCCTCCACTTGAACCGAAATTTCTTCCTGCCATTTCTCTTGGTTGCCAAAAGAAAAATGAAATTGAGAAACGTTATCTACGGAGAATTCCATATTTTTGATTCAATTAATTAGCCCTATTACAAATTTAAAAAAAAATCCTTTTAATCACCTATGTCTGTCCAATTAGCCGGTGGAATTCTAGCCATCTATTTTGCTTTACTTTTGGTCATCTCGTATTATACGTCAAAAGGTGCTGATACAAATGCATTTTTTACGGCCAATAGGCAATCGCCATGGTGGTTGGTAGCTTTTGGAATGATCGGTACTTCCATCTCAGGATTAACTTTTATTTCCGTTCCAGGGGCCGTTGGCAAAACTTCATTTACCTATTTCCAATTAATCTTAGGGCATTCCTTAGGCTATTTAACCATAGCCCTCGTCTTAATGCCCCTATATTACCGCATGAATCTAATCTCGATCTATGGCTACTTAGAAAAAAGATTCGGGTTTTGGTCGTATAAAACTGGCTCGGCATTCTTTTTATTATCTAGGACCATCGGTTCTGCAGCCAGGTTGTATTTAGCTGTCAATGTACTCCAAATAGCTATTTTTGCGCCCATTGGCGTTCCATTTGTTGTCACCGTATTTATTTCCATCGCGCTTATTTGGTTGTATACGCATCGAGGAGGGGTACAAACCATTATTTGGACCGATACCTTGCAAACGCTTTTTTTACTTGTCGCCTTGTTTATTACGATTTATTTAGTGGGCCAACAAATGAACATGGGTTTTGGGGATATGATTCAAACCATTTCGGATAGCAAATATTCCCATATGTTTGAATGGGATTGGAAAAACCCACACTTTTTTGGCAAAGATTTCTTTGCCGGAGTATTCATTGCCATTGTCATGACGGGCTTAGACCAAGATCTAATGCAAAAGAACTTGACCTGTAAGTCGATTGGCGAAGCTCAAAAGAATATGTTTTGGTTTTATTGGGTATTGCTTTTTATCAACATCCTTTTCTTGTCCTTAGGGGCTTTATTGTACATATATGCGCAAGCGAATCATATTGCCATACCAGCAAAAACAGACGAATTATACCCGATGCTTGCATTGGGAGGCCAATTTGGCACCCTGGCCGCTGTGACTTTTTTGCTCGGAATTATAGCCGCATCATACGCGAGTTCGGATTCCGCGTTAACCGCTTTAACTACGTCATTTTGTATTGATTTTTTAAGTATTGAAAAGTTCAAAGAGGAAAAAAGAACTAAGCTTAAGCACCGTGTACACTTGGGGTTTTCGCTCTTGTTTTTTGTGGTGATCGGATTATTTCATCTGTTCAACAACCAAGAATTGATCGCAGCGGTATTTAATCTTGCAGGATATACCTATGGGCCCTTGTTGGGTTTATTTTCCTTTGGTTTATTCACCAAATTACAAGTTCGTGATAAACTAGTACCTATCGTTTGTGTGGGCTCACCCGTTTTGACTTTTATCTTAGAAACACAATCTCAATCCTTATTCGGAGGATTTGGCTTTGCTAAGCTCATATTGAATGGAAGTATTTGTTTTCTTTTACTATGGCTCATCCGAGAGAAAAAAATGGCATAAAAAAAGGCGATCCATTGGATCGCCTTTCCTTATAAATTCAATAAAATTAATTTTGAACAAATTCTCCGTTCGCTTTTAATTCAATTTCTTCGCCTACAACAGCTGCTGGCATAGAACCAACACCGAAGGCTGTACGATTCAAAGTACCAGTAAACTTAAATCCAGCGATTTTTTTACCTGCTTTGTTGGTCGACATACCATTTAAAGTACCATCCAAAGTCACTAATTTAGTTACTCCGTGCATGGTTAACTCGCCTGTCAACTTATACTTGCGATCAGCCACTTTCTTGAATGAGTTACTCTTGAAAGAGATAGTAGAAAATTTAGCTGCGTCAAAAAAGTCAGCGCTCTTCAAGTGAGTATCACGGCGATCAACATCCGTAAATACTGAATTAACATCAGCAGTTAAATCAAATTGTGCGTCTGAAAAATCATCTTTAGTAGCTGTTAAAGTAGCATCAGAGATTTTAAATGAACCTTCAACATCAGAAAGCATTAAGTGAACAACACTAAAACCTACTTTAGAATGAGATTTATCAACACTCCATTTTTGTGCAGTAGCCGTAAAACCTAAAGCCATAAGGCCAACAATCATTAATACATTTTTCATTTTGGTAAGGGATTAAAAATTAAAATTTGTCAAAATTACATTAAAAATTATTTAAAAATTTAATTAAACTATAAATCAAAAAATTAAAGTCCAAAATTAAAAGTTTTTTCTTGCATCATCTACATCATCCATCTCGACCGTTTTCTTAATTTTACGCCAGTCGATCGTCCGATTGTATTTAATCATGGTCTTATCCGCATCGAAAATCCGTGTATCAGGAAAAACAAATTGATATGGTTTGAAATTAGGCTTCTCCACAAAAAAATCGTCCAATATACTAGCCGTTTGATCGTAATGATTCACAGGAGGAATGCCCAATAAAGTATAAATAACGCGCAAAATTGATCCAAAATTGGCATGTGTATGCGATATATAATCGCGTTTCACATAGGGTCCAGCCAACATCAATACACTTCTGTGTGCATCTATGTGGTCCACGCCTCCTTGTGGATCATCTTCTGTCACAATGACCAACATATTTTTCCAATAGGGTGTATGCGATAAAAACTGAAGCATGCGGCCCAAAGCAAGATCATTATCAGCCATGTATGATTCATTGAATGGAAATCCATCAACAGCACTTGGATCCGTCCCATGATCATTGGGTAGCTGGATCGTCACTAAAGAAGGCATTTTCTCCTTCCCTTTTAACCACATTTTGGTGAATTCTTCTTCAAATTGTGCGACTCTAAATTGGTCCGGAATGCTCATATTAAATCCTGCATAATTATGACTTGTACGATTATATAAAGCCTTTTGCATGGGCACCATGACCACATGACCCGCTCCAGTCAACGTATCAAACCAATCTTCGCGCACATGCCCTGTTTCATTCGCCTCGCCAAAATTATAAAAGGATACATTTTTTCTTTCTAAGGCCTCCCAAATTCCACCCACCTCAGCAAAATCTTCCGGATCCATACTCCCCGTTGAACCAGGAAAACGCCTACCCGGTGCTTTCGAAAATATTTTTGCAGATTTTGAGACACTGGAATTGGTTTCCACCCATTCATTTGGAATGACTCCCATCATCCAGTGATGTCCATGAATGGAAGCGTCACTGTCGCAGTAAAAATTATCACTCATGGAAAATGCCTTTGAAATCAAATGATGATTGGGCATAACATTCACATTTTCAAACACATGCGCTGAATCCCTTACTGTTCTTCCCAACCCATAACGAGCAATGGTAGAATCACCATTGGCCCCTTTAAATTGGCCAAAAATCTCATCATAAGTGCGATTTTCCTTCGTGATGTAGACAATATGCTTGATTGGGGAATCTGGGTTTCCTTGAATATTGAAGGTTTTATTGCCCCGATTAACCATCGATTTCTCAACAAAAGTGTAAGACAAAACCTCTTGCGTGTATTTTGCCAACTCGGCCGCATTCGGTGTTTTTAATTGTTGGAATGTCCCTAATTGAATATCGCCAACATACGCCCCTTGGACCGGCGTTATAAACCCCTTACCCCCATTTTGTCCCGCACCATATCCCCTACTAGAACTAATGAACATTGTTTTTTCATCCGCGGATAGTAAAACACGCGTCGGGCCCCAACCCGTTGGAATGAATCCTTTGGTTTTCATGGATATCACATCGATCACCGCCACCGCATTTAAGCCTAGGCAAGTAACATAAAGTGTTTTTTCATCTTTGGAAAGACAAAGACCAAAGGGCAAATACCCCCTTCTTTTGTCTAATAAGGGTGAAAGCTGAATCGGGATATGACTCTTGATTTTTTGTGTTTTAAAGTCTAAAACCGCAATATTATCATTGGTTGCATTACTTACATAGGCGAATTTTGAACCTACGGCTAATGAATTAGGGCTAGAACCGCCAACCACTTCCATTTCTTCGACCATTTCACCCAATTGGAATCCAGGCTTATATTTTTTAACAATTTTATTGGTCTGCAGGTCAATTTGGAATACACTCATGGCCTCATCGGATCTAGGATCCCCTAAACCAGGAATCTTTTTTCCATCGATCACCGTACCCTCACGCGATTCTTTCGTATCATTTCCATAAGGATGATACGGAATATACTGGGATTTTAAATTTAACAGGTTAGTTCCCTCCACTAAAGGATAGGAATACATGCCCACATTGGCTACAAAAGCATATTTTTGATCTAAACTTAAAGTAACTCCAAAAGGCAATCTACCCGTAGGGATGCTATGTAACAATGTACCATCCGTCAAACTGATACGAACCATGCGAAAATTCGCTCGATCAAGGACCAATAATTCATTTTGCGAGGGCGAAATAGTCAAATCGGAGGTAAAACTATCCTCATAGATTACTCCTGAAACTACACCGTCTAAACTAAAAGTTCGCAAGACCTTCGCCGATTGAACATCTACTTCCAGCACAGTACCTGCGTCTCCCCCACTTAAATAAACTTTTTGGCTATCCATGGAAAAAACGACACCTAAAAAGGAACTCTTTCCGTAAAGAGAAAGCTTGCCAGGAGTGCCAAATTTTGGGAAACGAATCGCTTGATTTGTACGTAAATCGATCCGGGTAAAAGCCCCATTATGCAAGGTTATAGCCCAAAATCCGTTATTACTGATGGCCATACCATAGGGGTCATTCGTAATCCTGGTGGTTTTTCCGGCAGGTTTAACATATCGACCGCTCGGTAAAATGGATATTCCTGCAGTATCGATCTTAGCAAATTGATTGAATCCAGGAACTTCCAAGACTTTTTGTGCTTGGCTCAAATGAATCGTAGAAAAAAGGAAAAACAAGACTAATATTCGCTTCATAAATAATTTAAATTTCGTTCAAGTTATTGACATTTATCGGGAATACGAAGTCGACTTTAAGGATTTAAAGAATTGATAATATGAATTATCCTTACCTTTGCAAATCTATCTTAATCCCTCGCTATTGAAATTATTATTTTTACTATTGAATACTTGGATTTTAAGCCATAAGCCTGATACCTTAAAAACACCCTTAAGTATTCGTGGAAATATCCAATTGACCAATAATGCCATTTCACCAGTACCTGCTTTTACTCTGGGAAAACCAGCTTTATTAACCACCTTATATTTACAAAAAGGCAGATTTGCGTTCCATCCTGAGTTTAATTTTGATTTAGAAGCAAAACCATGGTCAATCAATACCTGGGTTAGGTACCAAATCATTCAACAAAAAAAATGGGATTTTACCTTAGGAAATAACTTTTCATTATTTTTCAAAAAAAACAATCCTGCTTTGACGAAGGAAGAATACCAACTGCAAAGATATCAAGCCTTTGAATTCAATTTGGGTTATCATTTCAACAGCATGCGTGGGATGAATTTGATGTATTGGAAATCTCAATCCTTAGATGAAGTAGGAATAAAAAATGGTTTATTTATTATGTTAGTAGGACAAATTGGTGACCTATGGAATGGGAAAAATATACGATTAAGCATTAGGCCTGGTCTTTTTGTGATTAAAAATACAGCTCCATTTACCGGATATTTTACATCCCAAATTTCAACTTTGTATTTAAAAAAAACACCCTTTAATCTAAGTTACCAAACCGTTCATCCATTACATACAGAACCAAAATCAAAATTTAATTGGAATGTAGGATTAAATTTTCAGTTCTAATGAACCATTATTCAAAGCTTACCATGGCTTTAATTACACCCATAGAAGGATTAATTAAATCTAGAAATTGAGAGGCCAAATCCTCAAAAGCAATTCGGTGTGAAATAAAAAGACTGGGGTCAATTAGCTTTTGTTCTATGGAATTAGCCACCCATTGGAAATCTTCACGCGTGGCATTCCGACTGCTCATCAGGGTCGCTTCTCGTTTATGAAATTCAGGGTGTGAAAAAGAAATTTCGCTCATTTGCAAGCCTATCAACACATAAGTGCCTCCATGTGATATGTATTGAAATGAATGTTCCATGGCCTTTTTATTGCCCGTGGCATCGATGACAACACGCGGCATGTTTCCATGTGTTATTTCCTTTAAAGCTAATAAAGCATCCTCCTGATTTGGATTTATACTATAGGGAATACCCAGTTTATCTATGGCAAAATCGAGCCGATTTTGATTGACATCTTGCATGATCACTTGGGCACCGGCCAATGAAGCCATGGCGGCAGCTCCTAGGCCAATGGGACCAGCGCCTACAATTAACACAAATTCATGGGGTTTAATTTGGGCTCTTTTTATTCCATGAGCACCGATGGACAGTGGTTCTAAAAGAGCCAAAGCGTCAAGATCTAAAGAAGCACTTTTAAATAATGCTTGGATCGGAATTAAAATAAATTCTGCCATGCCACCATCGCTATGAACTCCAAAAACATTTAATGTTGAGCAGCAGTTCGTCTTTCCTTGCGAACAAGCAAAACAAGTCCCGCAAGAGAAATATGGGATAATACTGACTTGGTCACCTATTTGATAATCTGCATGGGTTTCAATCTCTACGATTTCGCCCGCTAGTTCATGCCCAAGAACACGTGGGTAATTAAAAAATGGCTGTGTCCCCTCAAAAGCGTGCAAATCAGTTCCACAAATTCCAATTCGTTGGACCTTTATTAAAGCAAAACCTTTTTTAATTTCAGGTATGGGACCATTTGAATAGGCAAACTCTCCGGGTTTTAGACATGTTAAAATTCTCATTGGCTAAAATTTAAATGCGTTTTTGAGTGCAAAATACATGACATCTCGACCATTTCCTGTATCGCTCATGTAATCACCTGCCTCACAATAACCTAACTCAAATTGTAAGCTAACATTTTTAGTTGGGAAATAATTTACATCTAAAGCAAAAATATTCCCTACTCGCCGAGCATTACTGTCCTTATTTTTTCCTAAAATAGGCCTTAGTGGCATCATATTAGGGGTAAATATTCCATCGGCTAAACTCTCTCGGGTTACAAATGAGCTGCGTAATGTCACCAACCATTTATTGGTATGCTGGTAACGGACATATGGACTAAGGTTAATCGTATTCGTAATATTCAAGGCAACGGTTTGACCAAAAGGAGGTTTGGCATACAACGTATTAAACGTATTTAATTGTGAATCTGAATTTGATTTATCCCCAGGAACATAATTTCCACTAAATCCAAGATAAAAATACTGAACGGGGCTAACATTAAAGTCCCAAACGGCCATGAAGGATGAGATGGATAATTCGTCAAACGCACCTACTTGTTTGGCTAATTCCACATCATAATTCCAGGGACCTAAAGAACTATACAAGCGCGTACCGAATGTATGGCGGTTTTCATTTCCTTTTTTAAACATGTATTGCCTCAAATTACTCTCAGATTTAAAATAAAACAGATCCACATTAAATCTGGATTTAGAGGAGCTATGCATGTAATAAAAACCATATAGTGATTCTGATGCAGGTACATCATCAAAAACGCCGGTATTCATTTTCATGGGTTTGGAGGTAAAAAAATCTAATTTATTTCGTGGACTTACATATTTTAGGGTTGCACCTTGAAAAGTAAGCCGCGTATTTGGTCCTTCCCTTGAAGCCACAAAACGTTCTGAGCCATAGGCAAGTTCTTGTTGGCCCACACGAAATATCCAATGATTATTAAATTTATAATCCAAAAATAGTTGGTGAGTGGATAATAAATTTTCGTCAATTTGGGAGTTAATCGGATTAGGGTTTAAAAATCGGGCTGTATTATTTAATTGGGCAAAAAGACGAAAGGTGTTTTTATAGGCCAAATTCGCATGAAACATGATTCGATGCATGAGTTGGTGTGGACTATCGGTAACAAAATCGCTAGGTACCTCACCAAAATTTACATGTTCATAGGACTGATATTGCTCTCTCGATTCTCCGCCTAGGCTCAATTGGAAATTAGTGCCTAATGACACATTTTTAATTTTTTCTTTCCAAGTCGTTTTGAGTGAATCGGCTTTCAAATACGAAAAATCGTCATCGAATCGTAATTTAGCAATGGTTTGAGCATGGCTATTGTATTGAAGAAAAATTCCAAAGTAAAAAAACAAATAGATCTTGCGAAATCGAAGGTCAAACATCAAAATTGATTAAATCAAATACAAAAAAAAGGCTTTTTAAAATGATATGTACTATTTAGCGACGAAAAAGAGTGTTTTAACTTCATAAAAAAAGTATATTTTTACAAATGATATTGAATAAATGAAATAAAAATGTCTTTAAAAATATTTCAATTGGCTAGCAAGATTACTATTTCATTTTTATTAGCTGTCCTGTTGATATGGCCTTTAACCCAAGTCCAAGATTATAGAAATGAATTTTCACCAACTCAACATTGGGACAATGATGGCACTATAGCTACTACATTTACCTGGCATTCCAATCCATTTGACATTGTTTCCGAAGACTTCCATTTGTATTTATTACGAGCAAAAAGGATGTGGGAATTGGGTATGGATAGGGATATCATGGATGGGCAAAAATTCTCGAACCTTGATTTTCGCAATGTGGTGCAAGTAATATTAACTTGTCCTGTAGCTATAGTTTGTTCAAATACGGATCAATTAGCTTACTTATATATTTTCTATTTCACCTGCATCATTGGATTAATTTGGTATTCTTTTCGGGAAAAAGGGAAGTGGCCCATTTACTCCTTTTTAGGAACCATCATGATTTTATTCTCCTTTAGCGACCGAATCTATCGAATGGGTACCACAATGTTTTCAGGGCCCTTATTGCTCTTTTTGGTATCAATTCAAATGAGCCTAATGATTGGCAAAAATTCAGAAATAGGTCCTTTTAGATTACAAAACAGGCAATTGAAGATTTGGGGATCGAGTCTAATATTACTATTTCTTTTGTTTTTGGACATTTGGGCAGCTTGTTTCGGATTGTTTTTAGCTGGAATTTCAATCTTAATCAATTTTGACTCAAAAGATTTTAAAAAATCCACAAATTCGATCATAGCTGTATTATTTCCCCTAGTAATTTTTGTTTTGATGACCCAAAATTTAATGAGCAAAGATGCAATATTGCGAGCAGGAAATAACTTTAATGAAAATGACTATGGCAAAATTGTCAATGAATTTTTCAATTTCCATTTAAATAAAAAATTAATGGCCATCAGTATTTTAATGGTCTTTTTTTCCAGGTCTAAAAAACATATTTTGTTTTTTATGATCAGTTTATTCACACCCATCACACTCGCATTACTTTGGACATTTATTTTTAATATTGAGATCACTCAGATATTTCATTTTTATCATTTCCAAAATTCTGTTCTAGCCTGGATAGCTATTCATTCGATGATTAATTTTGAATTTGAGAAAAAATTAATTTACAAAACAGTTAAATGGTTGGGGGTAATAACCCCTATTTTATTAGGTGTATTTTTTTATAAGCCATTTTTTTATAAAATGAGTCAGCAATCCTTTGAAAATAAATCCCTTGGCACAGAGGGGTTTGCGAGTTGGGCCAACAGCAATGCCATCGAAAAGTTGATTGCTCATACAAAAATCAAAACCAATCAAAAGGATAACATCGCCACCATAAGCTATGAGGTGGCCTATGCATTGGCTTTTAATTCTTCTGCTAAAATACTTTTGCCTTCTGGATTTCCTTTGCATAGCCAAAAAAATAATTTGGAACTAGCTACAGCTTACATGTCTATAGGTCAAACATTAGGTATTTCAAAAGACAGCCTAATCCATTATCCAAGCTTTAATCATCCTAAGGAACAATCCAATTGGGATCAAGGTAGGGTCAAAAGCGAGAAAGCAGGTTTTGCTTATAACCTATTTCACAGACTAGGATTAAAAAAAATACTGGTCATTGAATTGCTGAAAACAGCAAAACCAAAGAACTTGGAAGTCGACTATGTAGTTTGGGAGCCATGCTTACAAAGTTTGTTACCCAAGGAAAAAAGAAACCCCAAATGGACCATTTACTCGTTAATACCTATGGCTGAATATATTCAATATATGAGAAATTAGGTAAAAAGGATTAGGTAATAGTTTTCATTATCTTTTAGCCAATTTTTTAAGTTCTTTGGGGCTTAAAGCGTGGTTAAAAACAGCTAGACCGCCAATTTGCCCTTTAAAGAAGTTGCCCATTCCTCGTTTTAAAAGCACCGCTCCTACCGTAAAATCCGA
>JABMMK010000226.1 GCA_013205605.1 Cytophagales bacterium
GGAATGGCTGTAGTGGATTCCATTAAAGCCGAAAAGTCGTATGATGAAAAACCTGTAGTGCCAGTAAAATTCTCTATTTCGGTGTTGAATTAGGCATTAATATTTTACTGAAAAAATAAAATAATAAGGCAAAGATCATGACCAATAAGCACCCAAGTACATTTAGCCACAAAAATGCCATCAAATCTACTTTCCAAGCGTAAATGACAAATGCTTCTGCCAACAAAGCAGCCCAAAAAACATGTGATCCTTTTGTCTTAGGCAAGTAAAATGCACATAGAAAAACTCCTAAAATTGTCCCATAAAACCACGAACCTAGGATGTTGACCACCTCGATCAAGCTTCCCATATTAACCGCAAACTGAGCTACGATTAGACATAAAATTCCCCAGCCCAGGGTAATCAATTTCGATACAATCCAATAATGCTTGTTGGTCGAATTTTTATTTAAAAACCTCTGGTAAATATCCACCATGCTGGTCGAGGTTAATGAGCCAAATGCCGAGGCCATCGATCCCATGGAGGCCAACAAAATCATGGCGATTAAAAATCCAACAATCCCAATAGGTAATTGGTCTATAATAAATCGCAAGAATATATAATTAGTATCCTGAGGCTCTATTTTTTGCTCATTTTTGTTGACGAATGCCACCGCTTCTTTCCTCACTTCATCTTGCCTTACCTGTAATTTTTGTAATTCAATTTTGATTTTTGAGGTTTCTCCTGGCTTATCTAACGAATGAATTAACTGGATATCTAAGTCTTTTTTAGCTAGAAAGATGGCTGATTTTTCTTTTTCAAACTTTTCATACCCCTTCGTCGCGACCCACTTTGCTTCTGAGTTCTTATTAAAGAACATGGGTGGTTCATTGAATTGGTAAAAAACGAACACTAAAATGCCAACCAGCAAGATGAAAAACTGCATCGGGATTTTCAGAAATCCGTTTAAGAGCAATCCTTTTTTGCTTTCTGAGGCCGATTGGCCAGTCAAATATCGGCCTACTTGGCTCTGATCCGTCCCAAAATAAGATAATTGCAAAAAGAAACCTCCAATAATTCCAGACCAAATATTGTAGCGATTATTTAAATCGAACTTCCAATCGATCAAATTAATCTTACCCATTTTTCCCGCAATATGTAAAGATTCTTTTAAGCCAACCTCCTCGGGTAGTTTGTAAATAATCAGGACTCCCGCCATAACCATGCCCGCTAATACGACCGACATTTGCAGCATTTGCGTATAGGATATGGCCTTAGATCCCCCAAGAATGCAATAAGTAGTCACGATGGCCGCTGTAATGGCATTGGTCCAGGTTAAATCCCAACCTAATAAAGTGGATAAAATAATGGACGGGGCGGCAATTGTTACTCCCGTCGACAAAGCTCTTGGGATTAAAAACAATAAACTCGTTAAGATCCGAGTTTTTGAATCAAACCTTTTTTCTAAAAATTGATACGCGGTATAGACTTTTAATTGGTAATAATGCGGAATGAAGGTAACTGACAAAACGATCATGGCGATGGGCAAACCCAAATAAAATTGGACAAAGCGCATGCCATCCGTGTAGGCTTGGCCCGGAGCTGATAAGAAGGTGATTGCCGAAGCCTGTGTGGCCATGACCGACAACAATATGTGGTACCAAGGTAATTCTCGGTCGGCCAATAAAAAACCTTTTAAGGATTGTTTGGCTTGTTTTCCTTGCCAACTACCATAAGCGACAATTCCGCCAATGGTTAAAATCAATACGATCCAATCTAAATATTCCATATTTTATTGAAATTGATTGGAAATAATTACGAAAAAAACAATCACCGAAATTAGGAATACAATAAGGCCGATGTACCATTTGCCCCAACGAGGATTTATTTCTTCAGACTCCATTTTTGAGTGGTTTTGTTATTCAAATTTAAATCAGATTTTTCTTTATTCATAAATATATCAATCATTTTGGAATAGTTATTTTTGCTAATTACCTTTGCACTCCAAATTACGCGGGCGTGGTGGAATTGGTAGACATACCAGACTTAGGATCTGGCGCCGCGAGGCATGGGGGTTCGAGTCCCTTCGCCCGTACCAATGGCAAGCCCTCAACACTCTTAAGGTTTTGGGGGCTTTTTTAATAGAAATTTAAAATGTAATTATATGAATATTTCACTCAACCACGCAAAGGATTTACAAGGTCGTTTGTCAGTTGTTGTATCAGAGGCCGATTATCAAGAAAAAGTTGACGCCAAATTAAAGGATTATCGCAAGAAGGCGAGCATTAAGGGATTCCGTCCTGGCATGGTTCCAACTGCCTTAGTCAAAAAATTATATGGTCAATCCGTTCTTGTCGAGGAAATCAATCATTTATTAGGTCATACGGTAAGTGATTATATCAAAGAAAATAAATTGAATTTAGTTGGCGAGCCACTTCCTGCGGTGGAGGAAACCGATTCAATCGATTGGGAAAAAGATACGGAATTCACCTTTCATTATGATTTAGGATTTCATGGTGATTTTACGGTTGATTTGTCAAAAATCAAATCACTTACATCTTACGAAATCAAAGCTGAGAAAAAGGAAATCGAAGAGACGATTGAAAATTTAAAAAAGCAATTTGGTGAGCAAACACATCCAGATACGGTAGAAGATCGTGATTTAGTTTTTGGAACATTTACGCAAGGGGATTGGGTTGAGAAGTCTGCTATTCCATTGCATGCCATTAAGGATAAGTCTAAGAAAATATTTTTGGGTGCCAAAAAAGACGATACATTGAAATTTGACATCGATCAGGTGTTTGTAGATGATAAATCTTTAGCATTGGCCACGGGCAAGAAGGAAGATGAGGTTGCTGATTTAAATGGAGAGGTGACCTATGTGGTGGAAGATATTACTCGCCAAATTCCTTCTGAATTAAATGTAGAATTTTTTGATAAAGTTTTAGGTGCTGGAAAGGCTACAGATGAAAAAACGTTCAGAGAAGAGTTGGTTAAAATTGTAGATGAAAATTATAAGCGAGAAGCTAATTATTTGTTGAAAATAGATGCGGAGAAAGCTTTGTTGGATCAAATAAAAATAGATCTTCCAGATGCATTTTTAAAGAACTGGCTTATTCGTATTAATGAGGGTAAATTTAATGCTGATGATATAGAGAAAGATTTTGATAATGTGAAGAAGGATATTCGTTGGAATTTAATTAAGAATAGCGTAGCGGATAAATTTGAAGTTAAAGTAGAATATGCAGAGGTTGTAGAAAAAGCTAAAGATATGGTGCGTCAGCAATTTGGTGGTTATTTATCATCGGATCAACCTGGCATTGAAGAAATGATTGAAAAAATTGCGATGGGCTATTTAAGTGATAAGTCTAAATCGGATAATTTCATGAACTTATATAATCAAGCATTTGCGGACAAGGTGTCCAATGCAATTGTAGAAAATATTTCTTTCAAAACGAGTAAAATAGATGTGGATAAATTTAAAGCAATAGCCGCCGCTCTATAAGTTTTAAATTTTTTTTTAGGAAGCCCCGTTTTTGCGGGGTTTTCTGTGAACTATCATAGTAGTTTTTCGGTTAAGTGCATGTCAATTTTAACTCGAAAAATTGTAGATTTGAATCTTAAATATAAATATCATGATTCCTAAGGATTTATCTGGAGAAGAGTTTCGTAAGTATGCCGTGCATCATAGAGGTTTAAATGGCCTTGCCGTTGACCAATACATGAATAATATTGGCGATCGCCCCATTCATCAAATTGAAGATATGACCCAGTACATCATTGAGGAACGCCCCATGCGTTTCGCTCAAATTGATGTTTTCTCTAGGTTAATTATGGATCGCATTATATTTATGGGCGTGCCTGTGGATGATTATATGGCCAATATCATTGTGGCCCAATTGCTTTTTATGGAATCTACGGATGCCAAAAAAGACATTGTGATGTACATCAATAGCCCAGGAGGATCTGTTTATGCAGGTTTAGGTATTTATGATACCATGAATTACATACGTCCAGATGTTTCTACGGTTTGTACTTCTTTAGCGGCTTCTATGGGTGCTGTTTTATTGGCAGGTGGTGCTGCAGGAAAGCGTTCAGCTTTAGAGCATGCGAGAATTATGATTCACCAACCATCGGGTGGGGCGCAAGGACAATCACGTGACATCGAAATTACGGCTAGAGAGATTGTTAAGATACGTCAGGAATTGTATGAAATTTTAGCGAAACATTCAGGTAAATCATTTGAAGAAATTGAAAAAGATTCAGATCGAGATTATTGGATGAAATCAGAAGAAGCCAAAGCATATGGTTTGATTGATGAAATTTTAACTCGGACTGTCTAATTCATGGCAACTAAAAAAATAAATTGCTCTTTTTGTGGTCGTTCAAAAAATGAAGTGGGCATGTTATTGTCTGGAATAGAAGGCCATATTTGCAATAATTGCTTGCAGCAAGGATATGAGGTTGTTAAGGAGGAGTTGGGGTCAGAAGGCAAGGAAAAAACATCAGATAAAAAGTTCGAATTAGTTAAACCTAAAGATTTAAAAGCGTATTTAGATGAGTATGTGATCGGGCAGGATGAAGCAAAAAAACATCTTTCTGTGGCCGTATACAATCATTATAAACGTTTGATGCAACCAGCGTCGAATGACGAAGTGAAGATTGAGAAGTCAAATATATTGATGGTAGGGGAGACCGGTACCGGAAAAACATATTTGGCCAGAACATTAGCCCAACGGCTTCAAGTGCCATTTTGTATTGCTGATGCCACCGTGATTACGGAGGCTGGTTATGTAGGTGAGGATGTGGAGACGATTTTAACCCGACTTTTACAGGCGGCTAATTACGATGTGGCTAAAGCTGAATGCGGCATTGTGTTCATCGACGAGATTGATAAAATTGCTAGAAAATCTGATAATCCATCCATTACTCGCGATGTTTCTGGCGAAGGAGTCCAACAAGCTTTATTGAAATTATTGGAAGGTTCCATTGTTAATGTTCCACCTCAGGGGGGACGTAAGCATCCGGATCAAAAAATGATTGCGGTCAATACGGAAAACATCCTATTTATTTGTGGCGGTGCTTTTGATGGAATTGGACGTCATATTGCCAAACGATTGAACGCTAGGCCGATTGGTTTTTCAGGAGATGACACGTTTCATAAGTCTTTTGAACAAGATCAAATCATGAAATATGTTTCAGCTCAAGATTTAAAATCATTTGGATTGATTCCTGAATTATTAGGCCGTCTTCCTGTGATTACCTATTTGAATCCTTTAGATAGTGTGGCCTTATTGTCTATTTTAACGGAGCCCAAAAATGCGCTTGTCAAACAATATAGCAAGCTTTTTGATATGGAGGGCGTTAAATTAAGTTTCTCTAAGGAAGCGTTGAGCTATTTAGTGGAGCAGGCGATGCAATTTAAATTAGGAGCAAGAGGTTTAAGGTCTATCATGGAAGCCATCATGAATGACGCGATGTACGAAATTCCATCTCAAGAAAATTTGAAGGATTTTAAAGTTGATTTAACATATGCTAAAACTAAGTTTGAACGCACGGTTTTCCATCAAATTGATCATGTCGCTTAAATTTAAATTTTTAATCATTCCCCTTTTACTTTTTCTTAGTGTAAGCTCTTGCTCACGCCAACACGTAGGTCATCAGGGGCAATATGAAGCTCCCATCGCTTGTTTTGAGGTCATTAATGCTTTTATTTAATTATGTCGAAAAAAATTGTCATCGCATTGGACGGATTTTCTTCTTGTGGAAAAAGCACAACGGCTCGTCACGTAGCAGCTGTTTTGCATTATGCTTTTGTGGATTCTGGTGCTATGTATCGAGCAGTGGCCTTGTATTTTCATCGCAATGAAATCTCTTTATTGGATTTGAACCAAGTGGCCAATGCGCTTAAAGAAATTGAAATAACTTTTGTTTTTAATCCTGCTAAACAATCTTCTGACACGTATTTAAATGGTGAAAATATCGAAAACGAAATAAGAATGATGTTTATTTCGGATATGGTTAGCCAAGTGAGTGCTTTGCCAATCGTTCGCCATGCGATGGTTGCGCTCCAACAAAAAATGGGGGAGAAAAAAGGGATTGTGATGGATGGCCGCGATATAGGTACTGTTGTTTTTCCGCAGGCTGAATTGAAAATATTTATGACCGCTGAACCTCATATACGCGCTCAAAGACGAAAGTTAGAGCTTTTGCAAAAAGGGGAAGATTTACCACTGGAAGAAATCGTTGAAAATTTGCGGAAGCGTGATGAAATAGATTCGAACCGGAGTGAAGGCCCTTTAAAACGCGCTTTTGACGCGATTGATCTTGATACTTCTTTTAGGAGTATGGATGAACAAGTAGAGTTTGTTTTAGCACACGTACGAAGAGTTCAAGGTGAAATCAAATAAACCTATTTTGATTGTGGGCCATGGTTTGGCCGGCACGATATTAGCCCATCATATACATCAACAAAATATTGAATTCCAGATCTGGGATTCTAGTCCTACGCATTTTACATCTTCAAATGCCGCAGGTGGTATTTTCAATCCGATTACAGGTCGAAAACTAGAGACTACCTGGTTAGCGGATGAAATCTTTACGTATTTATTTCCCTATTATCAGGCGCTTGAAAAAAAGCTAAATGCCTCATTCTTTTTCCCAATGCCATTATTTCGGCCCTTTGCCAATGCAGAAATGGCTGATTGGTTGAACGCTCGGCGAGCCGATATCGACAATGAATTTTTGGATTGGAAATCAAATGGAGTGTGGGTAAAAAAATCTGGCTGGGTGGATGTGCCCAATTTGTTACGTTCATCTCAATTCTTTTTTCGTGAGATGGGTGTGTTTTTTGACAAGGAGTATGTTATGGGCCAAACCGATATTTCTAATTTTTCTCATGTCATCTTTTGTGAGGGATTTCATGGGATGAAAAATCCTTTGTGGTCTTGTTTGAATTTTTTACCAGCGAAGGGAGAATTACTAAAAATTAAAACGGCTCAAGCTGACCCAAATTGCATTTTAAATAAAAATGGATTTTTGTTGCCCATCGGACAGGATTCATTTAAAGTTGGTGCGACTTATCGTTGGGATGAATTTGGATCTGAGCCAACGGTCTCTGCCCATGAGGAATTGAAAGATAAGTTGGCCCAATTCAAAGTCAACGATTACTTTGAACTAGAGAAAATGGTCGGTATTAGACCAGCTACTCAAGATCGAAGGCCTTTTGTCGGCATGCATCCAGAAAAACCGGTCGGTATTTTTAATGGATTTGGCTCAAAAGGGGTTTCTTTAATTCCTTATTTTGCCAATGAATTTGTGAGTGAACTTCAAGGAAAAAAAATGGTTCATCCTGATGCATCAATTCGGCGATTTAATCATTTATTTTCCATTTAAATCGTTAAATTTGATTTTCTGAGTTTCCCTAAATGCGTCTTATATTTAAATACATATTGGTTTTATTGTTGGCGAACTTTTGCACAAGTTTAATTGCGCAAGATTTTTATCCATCGCAAAGACCATTTGACAAGACTCGAATTCAATACCAAAAGTTTGCATGGCATTTTTTTTCAAGCCAAAATTTTGAAGTGTATTATTTTGGGAAAAATGAAAATTTAGCCAAAACGACTATTCAATTTGCAGAAAGTGATTTTCAGAAAATCACACAATTACTTAGTTACACTCCTTTTCAGAAAACTAAAATATTTGTTTATCCGTCTCAATCTGAACTTTTGCAGTCAAATAGTGGAATCAGTTTAGACAATCCGGATGAAGTGGAGAATGAAAATTTATCCAAATTCAGATTTGAAATTTCATTTAGTGAGGATTTTACGAACTTCCGAAAAAACTTAATCAAAGAAATTTCTAAAGTATATGTGCATGATATGCTATATGGGGGTAGCATAAAGGATGTTTTGCAAAATTCATTGTTGCTAAGTCTTCCTGAATGGTATTTAGCTGGAATTTCAGCCTATGTTGCTTTTGGTGATTCACCAGAGATGAATCAATATATGTATCAAGTTGTTTCATCGAATAAAGTAAGGAAGCCTTCCTTGGCAAGAGGTAAGGAGGCTGAATTATTAGGTCAATCCATTTGGAATTATATTGCCAAAACATATGGCAAGCAGCCCGTTGGCAATATTTTGAATTTAACGCGCATCATTCGCAATGATCAATCTAGTATTTCGAGTACATTACGTAGGCCATTTGCCAAGTTTTTGAAGGAATGGTATGAATTTTATTTGTCAGAATCTAAGCAGTATGAGGTAAATACGGTGGCGACTCAGGGCATCACTGAATTAATTCAAAAAGAATTGAATCGGGGAGAAGTATTGCGCGATTTCAAAGTTAGTTCCGATGGAAATTGGTTAGCTTATGTGATCGATGAGTCAGGCAAATTTCAAATTCAACTCATGAATTTGAAGACTAAGAAGACGAATGAAATATTTAAAACGGGGTTAAAGGACCCACTGCGAATTTCAAATGGGAAAGGACCTCTTGTTTTTTGGTCAAAGACGAATAGCCTTTCTATTTTATATCAGAATGAAGGTAAATCATGGCTTCAGACTTTTGCTCCATTAACCGATAAAAGAAATTCCATTCGGATGGAAGCTCGGAAGAGTCTAGGGGATTGGCAATTTTTAGATTTTGAATTATCTAGTAATGCGCAGCGAATGTTGGTACGTACCCTTCGAAATGGCCAAGTGGATGTTGGGATTTATGATTTAAAGCGAAATCGTTTTTCTCCTATTACTCAAGATGCATATGATGAAACGGAGGCGCATTGGGTAGGAACTACCGGGGATGTATATTATGTTTCCGATCGCTATGATGATACTTTGCAAAATAATTTGGCCAAAGATGGGATCAAATCTTTGTATCGTTGGCGAGCTGATGAGCCTTCAAAAGTACAAAGGGTCTTCTCGCATAAAGGAGATTATTTTAATCTGAGGGCTGTTTCTGATAGTTTAATCTATCTTTTGGTCAAGCAATATTCTGGAAACGAATTGGTTTCCTATCACATCAGTACGGATAAATTTTCTTTTAATCCCATTCGTACGGGTACTTGGGATAGTTTTGATTGGGTAAAGGACAAAATTGTTTTTAAAAGTCGGGATAATTTGACGGATAAATTACAGTATATGTCAACGGACGTAATTTTTAATCTTCAAACGAGTCAATGGATTCCTACGTTAGATAGCAATCAAAATGCGGACTTGACTTTTCAAGACTCGGTAGCAGATAGTACGTTAAATCAGAACTTAACTGCTCGTGATAAGCGAAATGCAGAATTGAAAAAAGCACGTTTAGATCGCCAAGCGAGTTTAAGGCTTCGGAAGGAACCAGGAAAATTGACAGGGCCAATTGAATATCAAAATTCTTTTGTCATTAATAATTCGGAAGGTAATTTTAAAGTTGACCCAGTGAGGGGATTAGGCTATTCTTTTGAGGTTAAGATGAATGATTTACTAGAAAATCATTTAGTACGAACAGGGATATTTGTTACTTCAAATTTAAAAAATACTGATTTATGGGCTGAGTATGCTTATTTGGCTAAAAAAATCGACTGGTTTGCTAGGTTTGATCGTAAGGTATTAGATCAGCAGACTGAAACGTATTCTCAAAAAATACGATTTAATCGGTTGGAAATTAAAGCAGTTTATCCATTTGATCTGTCAAGCAAATTGTCTTTTTCAGGGATATTTACATCGAATAGGGCTTTCGATCAATTTAATTTAGCCACGCCAGAAGATTTAGCTACTTATAGTGGAACAAAACTGGAGTATACATTTGACAATACGATTCATTGGGCAGAAAATTTGAGAACTGGTTTTAGGATGAATGTGTCTGCAGAAAACCAATTAGGATTAACGAATGGTTTAGGTTTTAATCGATTTAAAATTGACGCGCGCCATTACCTTAAATTTTCCAATACTTTTTTATTAGCCAGTCGAATTTCAGCTTCTCATGCTGTTGGTGCGGCGGCCCGACAAACCATATTAGGTGGCATGGATAATTGGTTATTTATCAATACAGATTCTAGAAATAAGGAGAATCCTTTAGGTATCCAAGGCATCGCGCAAAGGGATGTGTTTATGAGTGATTTTGCTACGTCATTACGGGGTTTTAATATGAATAAGTTGTCAGGAAATAGTCATTTATTGGTCAATTTAGAACTTCGGATTCCTCTTAAGTCGTTGTTAAGTCCCGATTTTTCAAAATCTAGGTTCATGAATTCATTTCAGTTTGTTGGATTTACCGATATAGGAAGTGCCTGGACGGGTACTAATCCTTTTTCTCGAACAAATGGATTTAACACCAATGTCTACGGTGGTGGGACGAATCCTTTTAAGGCAACAGTGACAGATTTCAGAAATCCATTTTTGTTTGGATATGGGGTTGGTACACGGGCTAATTTGCTGGGCTATTTCATCAAATTTGATTATGCCTTTGGAATCGATAATGGCGAAGTGAAACCTCCGATTACTTATTTGACTTTTGGATATGATTTTTAATGATGTTGCTGGGTCAAATCTTAATCAATAAATAATTGACTATGTCTTTTTCAGAGAATGAAATTATTGAGCAATTAGCTTTAACTAGAGTAGCCTCTACCTCATTGGCTTTAGCCACGTCTGAAAAGAAAAATGAAGTTTTATTCTTATTAGCGCAATTATTACTTGAAAACTCAGCATTAATCATCGCTGAAAATGAAAAAGATTTAGCCTCTATTTCTGCGGATGATCCTATGAGGGATCGTTTACTATTGAATTCAGATCGAATTATTAATTTGTCCCAAGGTTTACATGAAGTTGCGAAACTTACGGATCCTACAGGACAAACGTTAAGCGATAAAATAATTGCCAATGGTTTAAAATTGACAAAAATATCCGTGCCTCTGGGGGTAGTTGGCGTAATTTTCGAATCCAGGCCCAATGTAACTGTGGATGTTGCAGCACTTTGTATTAGGTCGGGCAATGCAGCTATATTAAGAGGAGGTTCAGATGCTTGGCACACAAATTCTATTTTAGTTCAATTGATTCATCGAGCACTCATTTCAGCCGGACTTTCCCCTGATTTAATTCGGCTATTACCTACCGACCGCAAGCATGTTTCCACCTTATTGAACGCTGTAAAATATGTAGATGTCATTATTCCCAGAGGATCTGAAGCTTTAATTCAGCGTGTTCGAAGAGAATCGTTGGTACCTACCATTGAAACAGGAGCTGGTGTTTGCCATACCTATGTTGCCAAAACGGCTGATATCGCGATGGCTGTTTCCGTTGTTGTCAATGCTAAAGTTAGTCGTCCCTCTGTTTGCAATTCGCTAGATACTATCTTATTGCACGAATCGATTGCCCTTGATTTTTTGACAAAATCTGCCAATGAATTAGTTAAATATAAGGTGAAGATCTATGCGGATGCAATTTCATTTAAGGCGTTAGCTGATCTAAATTATCCTTATTTACAGAAGGCGGAAGACGCTGATTTTGGTCGAGAATTTTTGGATTTTGCTTGTTCCATTCGAGTAGTTCAAAATTTTAATGAGGCTTTGCTTCATATCGAAAGGTATTCCTCAAGGCATTCTGAAGCCATAATCAGTTCGGATGAGTCCGAAGCAAATCTATTTTTAGCCTCTGTGGATGCGGCGGCTGTATACTGGAATGCGTCCACTCGGTTTACCGATGGAGGTATTTTTGAACTGGGTGCCGAGGTGGGTATATCCACTCAAAAACTACATGCGAGAGGGCCCTTTGGACTTGAAAAATTAGTCACAGAGAAGTGGGTGGTGAAAGGAAATGGGCAAATTCGCTAAGCTAAAATTCGTGGTCAAGCCCAAATCGTTGTTTTAATTCTGAAATGACAGGGTGTTTTTCGACTAAGAAATTGTATTTGTCTGATTGAGTATACAACATCTTTTTATCATTTTTCTCTTGCTCGACCATATCTAACTCGATGTCAATCAAATGATTTTTCAATTTAGTTCTTAACGTATTCAGTACTTCCAGCCTAATATTCTCGTTGAATTGCTGCATTTGAACTTCGTTTTCAAATGATATATGAATGGAATTTGCGATCAATTGAATCGGCCTATTCATCATGACATATTTATTGATCAAATTGGCCTTTTTGAAATTATCGGCAATTTGTGTCCACTCACTTTGCAATTCTTCCAATGTAATTTCCTTTACTTCCTGACCTGCATGATGTTCGGAGTGTAAGTTTTTTTCACTCGGTTCAATTTTTGTATCTAAAATATTTTTTGCACTTCTTAATCCTGACGTGGAGCTAGGACTTTTAGGTACTGCAGTTTCTGATGCAGGTGCTTCAGCGGTGCTGGTCACCATTTCCTGTGACATAGAATTTGACAAATCAATACCCTCCTCCAACGCTACAATAGGTGAGGCTACAGCCTGATCTGTAGTCGCTATGGTTTCAATGGCGGCTTCCGACTGTAAATCAGAAGGGTTTTCTGTAGGCGTGATAGGAACTATTTCATCTTTCGCTGGAACGATCACGTTGGGGGGTATAAAAGATTCATTGGTTGAAGTCCCCGTTGTGCCAACTGGGGACTCAGACTTTTTTCCGGAAGCGCCCTCCGTGGCAACTAGATTGTTTGGTTTAAATAAGGAGGGTAGATAATTTATTTTTAATAGGCTAAGTTCTAAATGCAGTCTAGGATTTTTGGCACTTTTGTAATGAATTTCACATTGAGAGCAAATACTCATGGCTGAAAGTAAAAAGGAGGTTTGTGTCTTTTCACTTTGGGTGGCAAATTTATTTCTAGACTCATCACTTAATTCTATCAAAGCGAGCGTTTTAGGATCTTTTGCGAAAAGCAAGTTTCTAAAGTGCTCCATTAATCCACTAATGAATTGATGTCCATCAAAACCTTTTCGCATAATTTCATCCACTAATAAAAGTGTCTCAGTATGGTTTTGGTCTACCAAATGGTCTGTCAAGGTAAAATAATAATCGCTATCTAATATGTGAAGGTTCTCTAAAACATCTTTGTGTCTTAATGAATTATCGACCGAAAATGTGACATTCAAGTCAAACATCGACAGCGCATCTCTAAGTCCTCCATCTGCTTTAATCGAAATTAATTCTAATGCGGCAGGCTCAGCTGTAATATTTTCTTTTTCGGCAATATGGGCCAAGTGTTGGGCCATGTCTTTCCATTGAATTCGATTAAAGTCGAAAATTTGGCAACGAGAGAGGATGGTCGGAATGATTTTATGTTTCTCCGTCGTAGCTAAGATGAAAATAGCATAGGATGGCGGCTCTTCTAAAGTCTTTAAAAAGGCATTGAAGGCAGCTGGAGATAGCATATGTACCTCGTCAATGATGTATATTTTATATCGACCACTTTGAGGTGGGTACCTTACTTGGTCGATTAAATTTCTAATATCATCCACTGAATTATTGGATGCCGCATCTAATTCGTGAATCGTTAAGGAAGTATTTTCTTGAAAAGAATGACATGAAGCGCATTTTCCACACGCTTCGCCTTCTGGGTTTAAATTCTCACAATTGATTGTTTTGGCTAAAATTCGCGCACATGTTGTTTTACCAACTCCCCTAGGTCCGCAAAAAAGAAATGCTTGGGCTAAATGATTTGACTTGATCGCATTCTTTAATGTAGTGGTGATATGCGCTTGACCTACCACGGAGTCGAAGGTTGTGGGTCTATATTTTCGAGCCGAAACAATAAAATTTTCCATGGTGCAAGTTAAGGTATATGCCTATAATTCCAAAATCAAATTAAGGTAGATGCCTAAGTCAAGCCAGTGATTGATTTGTATATTTTTTCAACTTGTGGCCAAATTAAATCATTATTGCTGTTTTTAATGATGTAATCAACTTGTTTTAAATAGGTTTCTTCGCTGGGTTGGACTTCCATGATTGTTTTAATGTCGGTTGGGTGCAATGAATCTCTCATGTTTATTCTTTTTATGCGGTCCGCTTTGTCGGCTTTGATAACAATTAATTTATTGATTAATTCAGGCTTATTTTCGCTGTGCAGTAAGGCACTTTCATATATAAGAAAAGGCTTGTTTTTTTGGCTTAATTGCCATTCAATGGCTTTTTGTCTGACGGCAGGATGCACGATGGAATTAATTGCCGCGATTAATCTGGGATCTTCTTTGATTTTTGCTCGCACCCATGTTGGATTATACACTTCATTTTCTTTATAAGCCTGGTTTCCTAGCAATTCTTTGATTGATTTTTTGACTATTTCATTTTCATTTAAAATGATTTTTGCTTCTTTATCAGCCTCAAAAATGGGAATTCCTAGGCAAGAAAAAATCCGGCAAATCATCGATTTGCCGGATCCAATTCCACCTGTAACACCAATAAAAGGGATCAGGTTATGAGTCATTTATTATTCTTCAGTTAATCTTGACGAGGCATCCTTTGAGATAGCTGTTTTTTCAAAAACAATTCTAACACCTTTGCTTGAATCTACTTCAACGATAACTGTTTTTTCTCTGATGGTAACGATGGTTCCATGAGCTCCACCGATGGTTACCACTTTGTCTCCAGTTTTTAATTCTTCAATAAATTTCTTGGCTTCCTTCGCTTTTTTTTGTTGCGGACGAATCATAAAAAAATAAAACACAACAAATATACCTCCAAAAAGGATTATTTGCATCATTTGGGGGTTTCCTGCTTGTAAGATTAGCATATGGGTAAGGGATTAGTTTGAATTTCTTTTGGGTAAAACTTCTATTTTAAATGCGACTGTGTTATCTGCTGGCAATGTATTGCAATATGCCGTGACCGTTTTTTTAACTTTTCCTTGCTTGCCTTTGGAATCAAAGATAACTTTTATAAATCCTTTTTTTCCGGGCTGAACTAATTCTTGACTCCATTTGGGTGTTGTACAACCGCATGAGGCATTAACTGATAGGATTTTCAAAGGAAGGTTTCCTTTATTCCTGAAATGAAATGTATACGTGATGGAGTCACCCTCGGTAATCCTTCCTAAATTAACAATAGGCTGCTCAAAAACTATTTTTGGTTTCTTTTCAAGAGATGGACGCAAGTCAATGGGTAAAGCATTTTCTGGAGCATTTAAGCGCTCTTTTTGCTTGTTTTTACAAGATGAAACAAGAAAGAAAAATGAAATGATCAAAAAAAGATATCCTCGCATTGAATTAAGGTTTCGATTTAATTTGACTCATCATTTTTTCGACATCTTCCAATAATTTCTCGGCTTTCACCTTTGTGTCGTTAACTACTTTTTTGCCTTCAGATTTAGCCATTGAATCAGGTATTTCTTTACCATCCACAATGTCATTAATCAATGACTTTAATTGGTCTCTGTATTTATTTAATTGAAAATACAGTTTGTTTCGTGTGTTTTCACCTTTGTCTGGTGCATATAAAATTCCGACAACCGCTCCGGCTGCAGCACCCACGATAAATGCCCATAGGGTTTTAGAAGATCTACTCATATTATTTACTGGCTATGTCGATTAATCCTCGACCTGATTTTTGTATAATTTTTTCGCTCATGAGTCGAATCGAGATTTCATCTAATATTCCGTTGATGAACTGCCCCGACTTAGGAGTGGAATAGTTTTTTGCTAATTCAATGTATTCATTAATACTTACTTTAACGGGTATGCTGGGGAATTTAATCATTTCAGCAATCGCCATTTTAAGTAATATAAAATCGGTCATTGCTAATCGGTCCGACTCCCAATTCTTTGTTTGCGCTTCCACCCAGCCATTTAAATCTTTATCTGAATCTAACGTGAACTCATACAAATCTTCAAAAAAGCTTTTATCATCTTCCCACTGTAGGGCTAATGGTTGCAAACTTAAATCTTCCAAAGCTTCAATTTTGAAAGTTTTGGTTGACATACTCTTAACAACATCCTTATTCAAATTCCAATTTAAATCTTTTTCCTCAAAAAATTCTGTCATGCTAGGATGTTTTAACAGAAAGTTTTTCAAAATATATTTTATGATTTCTAAATCATCTTCGAAATTTTTACCTGCATTGGGTAAATAAACTAAAAAAGTTTGGTCGACTAGAATCGCTTCAATAAATAATTTTTTCAATCTAGTTTCTTCGTCTTCTGACCAACCGATATGATTGTCTTTAAATGCAACCTGCAAAGATTTCCATTTAGGAAATACCGCTAATATTTTATTGTTTTTAAATAAAGATGTTTTGGTGTTGTTCTCTAAAAGCCTTCTATTCTCATCCCATTGAGCGATTTCAGAAAGAGATTGTAAGTAAAATAAAATTTTTAGGTACGTGTTATTGATGGCTTCCACTTCTGAAACCATATCTTTTTTGAGCTTTTCAGCGATCTTTTTTGTAGTGATTTGATATTTTTTATAGACCGACTGAGCAGCTTTCATGGACTCTTCCGGGATTGATTCTTCGGTAGGAATTCCTTGGAAAAATTCGGTTAATTGGATTTCGGCTAATTTCCTAAGTCCTTCTAAACGAGGCATTTGTTCCTCTTTGACAATCATTAAGGATAGATCGGGTAAGAAAATGTACGTCAACTCGTCAAACGCCAATTGGTGTTGCGCCCGTTCATGGGTCCAGTAGGCATACATTTGTTGAAATGCTTTAACCCGAAGTAATCTTCTGTTTACCATCCGTAAATAAAGAGCGTTCTAATAATTTGAAAGCACAAAATTAAGGATTTTAATTTATAAAGCCCCTATATTTGTTGTCTATAAAATTAGCATGGGAGCATTAGGTCATTTAAATAAATATTTTTGGAAGTATAAATGGCACTTATTTTTGGGCATTTTTTTTACTTTTTGTTCTAATTTTTTTGGGGTGGTCCCTGCACAATTGGTCCGATATGCCTTGGATCTAGTTACTGAAACGATCGATGTTTATTTTTTATTCAAAGGCTTTGCATTGCAATCTGTTTTCTATGAGGTATTTGCATCCACTTTATTTTATTATGGGGGTTTAATTGTCTTAATGGCTTTCATAAAGGGTATTTTTTTGTTTTTGATTCGACAAACTTTAATTGTCATGTCAAGACACATTGAATATGAAATGAAAAATGAGATTTATGCCCATTATCAAACCTTACCCTTATCCTTTTATCGAAAGCAAAATACCGGAGATTTGATGGCTAGGATTTCCGAGGATGTCAGTAAAGTTCGGATGTATGTGGGCCCCAGCATCATGTATGGGTTTAATTTGATTACCGTTTTCACCCTTGTGATTTATTACATGGCTAAAGTAAATGTGACTTTAATGTGGTATGTTTTATTGCCACTGCCTATTTTATCTCTCAGTATTTACTACGTTAATTCGATTGTGATGAAAAAATCGGAGGAGATTCAAGCTGGATTATCCTCTATTTCTACATTAGCCCAAGAAGCATTCTCTGGTATTCGAGTCCTAAAGTCATTTGTTAGGGAAAATCATTCGGGCCAGCAATTTGCCGCGGCATCGGCAAATTATCGCAAGAAGTCTTTGGATTTAGTCAAAGTAGATTCGTTATTTACGCCTTTAATTTCTTTATTGGTTGGATTTAGTACGCTATTAGTTGTTTATATAGGTTCAAAAGAAGTCATGGCCGGTGAAATTACCGTGGGTAATATTACCGAATTCATCATGTATGTATTTATGCTGACTTGGCCCGTGACTGCGTTGGGTTGGACCAGTTCTCAAATCCAAAGGGCAGCAGCCTCCCAAAAACGAATTAACGAATTTTTACAAGCCCATTCAGAATTGGAAATGGGCCAACAAATTTCCAAACCTATCTCTGGAAATTGGGAATTTAAGAATGTAAGTTTTACTTATCCCGGATCTGATCGCGAAATTTTAAAACAAATTACATTTGAAATTAAATCAGGCGAATCTGTCGCTCTATTGGGGACCACCGGATCTGGTAAAAGTTCATTGGCCCAATTGATGGCTCGATTTTATGATCCTAGCAGCGGTGATCTATTGTTGGACGGTGTTTCGCTGAAAGATTGGGACATTAAACATGTGCGAAAAGCTCTTGCCTATGTACCCCAAGATGTGTTTTTGTTTTCTACGACGATTGCCGAAAATATTAGTTTTGGTCAGGATGGAATGTCAACGGAACAAATAATGCAGGCAGCTAAAATGGCGGATGTGTATGAAAATATCATGGAATTTCCAGGCCAATTTGAAACGATTTTAGGGGAACGTGGCGTTACGCTCTCAGGTGGTCAAAAGCAAAGAGTATCTATCGCGCGCGCCTTAGCAAAAAATCCAAGCATGCTGATTTTAGATGATTGTTTGTCAGCCGTCGATACTCACACGGAACATAAAATTTTGAATAATCTGAAAAAAATCATGGTGGGGAAGACAAGTTTAATCATTTCACACCGAGTGTCTTCAGCGAAATTGGCCAATCGGATTATGGTATTACAAGATGGTCAGATTGTTGAGACAGGAAATCATCTCCAACTCATGAAACGAAAGGGCTATTATTATGAGTTATATCAAAATCAATTGAACGAGGAGGAAAACGGATTATAATAAGTTTCCGCTCAGTCGGATCAACTCTATTTCCGCAGCTTTAGCGGCAAATTTTGTTTCAATTAATCTAGTTTCAGCTGATACTGCATTTCTTTGTACTTCCCTTAATTCATATGAGGTTGCGATACCTACTTTAAATCGATCAAATGCAATGTCAATATTTTGCTTGGCAATGGCATAGTTTTCAGTCTCTAAAGAAATCAAATTCAATGCATTTTCATAGGTTACAAAGGCTCTTTCTAAGGTAGATGTAAGCGCATTTTTTAAGTCGTCAATTTGCAGTTGGGCAATTTCAGCATTGATTTTTGCATTTTGAACTCGACGCTTCTGGTTGTAACCATCAAAAATATTGATCGTAGCCCTTAAGCCATAGTTTAATACATCACTACTTCCTCTTTGAACTCCAAATCCCGCCCCATTATTTACTTGGTTCATATTGTAACCAGCCAATAAATCAATTTGCGGCATTTGTAAACTCTGAATGCTTTTAGTGTCTAAGTCGGTAATCTTTTTTGTCAGGAGTGCGCTAATCAAAGTAGGATTCTGTTTTAACGCGAATTCTTTTAACTCAGGAAGATTTAGTTTAGGCAATAAATCAATTTTTGAATCTACATTAAATTCTTCTTGGTGATTTCTAACTAATAAAGTATTGTAGCTAATTTTAGTGTTTAAATAAGATTGTTCTTGGGCAATTAAAAGTGCTTTGTCCTCATTATAATCCACCTGCGCAGAATAGTAATCTACTTTAGATCCTTGGCCCACCTCATATCGATCTTTGGCTAATTTTAAGCGGTCATTTGAAATTTCAAGTCCCTTTCTGAAATTATTAACCCGTAAATTTTGTCTGATTAAATCATAGTATGAGGATGATATAAGTGAAATCAAGTTTTCTATGGCGGTCTCGGTTTGCTTCGCGCCTAAATTTTGTAATTCCTTAAATCGATCTCTGAGTATAAACATTCCCTTGCCATCATATAGGGTCCAAACCATGGCCAAACCTCCGTTGGACGAATTTGAGTTTACACCACTCTGAACCAAGGGTGCTCTTAATCCTCCAAAAAACTCTTGATCTAAACCAGAAATGGTGTAGTTTTTATTTAAGGTACCTGTGATGGTTGGCAAAAAACCTGCATTACCCGGTGTATTGTCATTTAATGCTTGCAGTTCTCTTTTCTTAGAAATTTGAATCGAATAATGATTTTGTAATCCCAATTGGATGGATTCCTCTAGACTTAAAAGTTTTTGCGCTGAAACTGAGCTACTAATAACGGTAAATAAGCCGATTAAACAGAGGTAAAAAAATTTCATAATAAATGGTTTTCGATGGATCAATCGCAAATTTAATGATTTTGATTAAGATTTCTATGCCCAATACCTATAAGTACCCATAGTATAATTTGAATCCTTTTTTTTAATTTGCAACATGTCATTGCTCCAAGTTCATTCCATTATCATTTATCCCATTAAATCTTTGGGAGGCATCAATGTCTCCCAAATTACTGTTGAGCCAGCAGGCTTGCAGTTTGATAGGCGATTTATGTTGGTTGATTCTTCGAATAAGTTCATCACGCAGCGAACTCGGCCTGAGTTAACTCGGTTCCAATTAGAAGCTAAAGGAGCAGGATTTGAAGTGACAGATCAAAGGAATCAATGTGTCAAATTTCTAGATTTCAACCCGCCTTTGGGATCCACGGAAGAAGTTCAAATTTGGGATGATCGAGTGATGGCACACGAAGTCCTTGACGATTGGTCGGTTTGGTTTTCGGAAAAAATAGGTGAGGAGGTTCGTTTGTTTCAACTGTCATCCATATTTTCTCGGTACATACAACCAGCATACCAAACAGCAGAATCAATGATTAGCTCTTTTGCGGACTCTCTACCCATATTATTATGTTCTGAAGCCTCTTTTCATCATGTGGATTCTCTCTTGGATCAGCCGTTGGATTGGCGCCGATTTAGACCCAATATCATTGTGTCAAATCAAACGGCTTTCGAAGAAGATACCTGGCAAGAAATTTCGATAGGCAACTCAGTGAAATTGTTTGGAGCTAAACCTTGTGCTAGATGCCAACTAATCAATGTGGACCCGAATGACGGAACCTCAGATTCAACCATATTGAAGGCCTTGTCTCAAACGCGAAAATTTGAAAATAAGGTTTATTTTGGTCAGCAATTTGTTCCCATCTCCTTGGGTGAAATTAAAGTAGATGACTTGATCAACATTCATAAGCTCAAGGATGCAATTTTTTAAAACCTTGCATTTTTTAAGTTTGGACGTCGTCGTGGGTGCTTGCCTTTTTCAGTGTTTATTAACGACCATTTTTCTTTCGGGCCAATTTCCGCCCTTATTGGTAACTCTTACCTTGGCTTTTGCGGTTTGGACTATCTATTTGGTTGACAGATTTATTGATAATCAAAAGCCTGTTCTTCATTCAGCCCTTCACGACTTTCACCTCAAACACGTACATAAAATCAAGTACTTGATTGGGGGCAATGTGCTGATTTTATTATTTTTAGTTACATGTTTACCTAAATACCTAATTATAAATGGAGTGATTATCAGTATTTTGGTGCTCGTTTATTGGGCCTTTTTAATTTTTGGATTTTTTAAACGGGTAAAGTTTAGTAAGGAAATTTCCACAGCCATTATCTATACGACGGGAATTTTTCTTTACATATTTTCGAATGCCTTAGAGTCAAATATGGTGTTGCAGGTCCTCATGGTATTCCTATTTTTTCTATTGGCATTGCAGAATTTAGTGTTATTTACTTGTTTGTCTAATTCAGAACTTACAGGGGAATCGATGCTAATCGGTATTGAAGTTTTATGGATTGGTTTATGCTTGGCCCTATTATTTTTTACCCATCTATCTATTTTTTTGCTCCTGCCTTTTTTACTTACTTTTGTAATACACCTTTGGATTCATTATATTTCTAAAAGTAAACAGTGGGCATGGGTAGGTGAAATAGCCTTTATTAGTCCCTTATTTTATTATTTATATGCGGTTATTTCAACATAAAGAAGCTTATCGTGCATTGGGATTTCCTGAATTTCGTGCTTATGTGATTGGTAATACGTTTTTTACGATTGCTTTGCTGATTCAAGAAGTCTTGATTGCCTATGAAATTTATAAAATCACGCATAATCCTTTAGCCTTAGGTTTAATTGGTCTTGCTGAGGCTATTCCTTTCATCTCATTGGTTTTGTTTGGGGGTCATTTTGCTGATAACCATAATAAAAAAAGGATTATGCAGGTTACCCTTTCCATTATTATTTTGGCCTCTTGCATTTTACTTTATTCCAGTAGCCAGTTGAGGTCAGGGGATTCTCAAATGCACATCTATGTGATCTATTTTGTCATTTTTTTAATTGGCTTATCCAAAGGTTTTTTTAATCCAGCAGCTTCTTCTTTAAACCCGTTTTTAGTTCCCAAAGAAGTTTTTGCCAATGCAGCTACTTGGAACAGTTCATTTTGGCAGTTTGGTTCGATTATTGGTCCGGGAGTTGCCGGATTCTTATACGCCTATGCAGGAATAGAGGGTTCATTATTTATCGTGATTCTGTTGCTGCTTGTCGTCATGATTTGTATCCTACAAATTAAAAGTAGGCCTGTGCCTATCAAAAATGTGATCCACGAATCCATCTGGCAAAGCTTAGCTGAAGGTATTTCGTATGTCTTTAAAACTAAAATAATTTTATATGCTATTTCATTAGATCTTTTTTCTGTTCTTTTTGGCGGTGTTATAGCCATTTTACCCATTTTTGCGGAAGATATTTTGCATGTGGGGGCTGAGGGTTTAGGAATATTAAGAGCCGCTCCATCGATAGGAGCTGTGATTACAATGGTCACCCTTATTTATTTTCCTCCGCTGAATAAAGCTTGGCGCAATTTATTATTAGCCATTGCCGGTTTTGGGGTGGCTACGTTGGTTTTTGCCTTGTCGACCAACTTTTGGCTTTCCGTGGCCGCACTATTTTTTACTGGAGCTTTTGATTCTATTTCAGTGATTATTAGGCAAACTGTTTTACGTTTTTATACACCGGACGAAATGCGAGGTCGAGTTTCGTCGGTCAACGGCGTATTTGTTAGTACATCGAATGAGATGGGTGCTTTTGAATCCGGGGTGGCTGCTAAATTTTTTGGTACAATCCCATCCGTGATTATAGGAGGTTGTGTTACTTTAGTATTGGTCAGCATTGTCGCCATTAAATCTGGCGACTTATTTAATTTGAAAATTGAGGATGAATTGAAGTTGCGGGAATAGTATCGTTAGAATTTCCAAATTCTTTCAGACCTATTTTTCAGAATTCTTTCTTTCTTTTTCATCAATTTTAGCCTGCCTAGCTTCTTCCTTTAAGCGCAATTTCTCCGCTTTCCTTCTTTCTTTTTCATCAATTTTCGCTTGCTTCTTCTCTTCCTTAATCCTTAATTCTTCCGCGATTCTAAGTTCCTCGGCCACTCTAATTTCTTCTGCAATTCTAAACTCTTCAGCTAAGCGCACTTGAATTTTTTCAGCATATGGTTTTAGCGCTAGAAGCATACTTTTTCTCGCATTTTGCGCCCATAAAATTTCGTCTACCGCCTGAATAGGAGAGGCATTTAATCCTAATAATGGAGGCATCAACTTATAATAATGGCTTTTTAGTTTTTTTACTCCTTTTTTATTCACCGAGATTATTTCCTCAATGTTTACATGATATATCGCTACAACTCCATCCTCTGTAGTACCATCTGAAATCTCAAATGATTCCATCGAGTTCATCGGAATGGATTGTGTCCCTAATACATTTGAACCTTGATAATGAATGATTTTAACCTCATTTTCCGATGCGGCCAAATATGAAATTCGATGATTTCCTGATTTATTAGCGAAAAAATCTCCTATAGATTGAAATATATTTCGTTTGGGTAAAGTCGTTACCGCTAAACTTAGCCAGTTATTTGGCATTTCTGAATTTAAAAAGGCCAACGATTTTTGCAATTTTTCACTCATCAGGTCTGAATTTTTTGTTGAAATTAATGTAAAGCAAATGGATTCCCAAATTCATTAGGAACATTCATTATAAACGAATTTTAGGTTTAGGAAATTCAAAATACTGAGCAAATCCCTGGAACCAGGCATGAACTAATTCAAAGCCCGATCTATTTAATGAATAAATAATGTATTGCCCCTTTTTTTCTGCAAGGATAAGATTTCCTTGCTTGAGTAAATCCAAATGATGAGAAATACTTGGTTTTGACATTGAAAATTGCTTCGCAATTTCTCCGGCGTTTTGCGCGCCGCCAATTAAAAAAACAAGTATCTCTCGCCGAGTTGGATCATTGATTGCTTTAAATGTTATTTCCATGGTTCAATTAAATATTTAAACGAATGTCTAAATATTTAATTGAATTTCCAAAAATAATTAGCTAAGATCTGATTTTCGATAGGCTTCCATCACTTTAATTTCACCCTCTTTGCCAGGGTAGAAATTACCATGTTCCATACCTAATATACCTCTATAGCCTTTTTTATGCAAATGCTTGAAGATATTCGCATAATTTATTTCTCCTGTAGTTGGCTCTTTTCTACCTGGATTATCGCCTATTTGAAAGTAAGCAATTTCATCCCAAGTTAAATCGATGTTCGTAATCATGTTTCCTTCATTTTTTTGCATGTGGTACATGTCAAAAAGAATTTTACATGATGGGCTTCCTACCGCTCTACAGATTTCATAGGTTTGGTCTGAAAAGCGTAAAAATAAATCGGGTGTATCGCTTAAGGGTTCCAACACCATGACTAATCCTTGGGGTTCCAATAATTCAGCGCCAATTTTTAAGCTGTCAATCACGTGTCCTGTTTGAATACCGATAGGTAATTTTCTGTAGTAATTTCCTGGTACTACGGTGCACCATTTAGCATTAACCCTTTTAGATGTTTCAATGGCACCCTTACATGCTTTCTTAAATGCCTCTTTCCATTCTTTGGTACCTGTAGTCATGGTCATTCTATCTGGAAATCCTTCATGACTTAAGACAAATACTCCCATCGTCATACCTAATTTCGCCATGGTTTCGCCAATTTTATTTTGTAATTCTGGCGTGCGGCCCATGAGTCCATTATCCTCTAATGACCTGAAGCCCATGTCATACATGAATTTCAATTGGTCTATCTCATCATTTCCAGCATGATTTTTAAACATGCCAAAATGCGGAGCATACAACATTTTATAAGGTGCTTCCGCTAAGGCATATAAACTTTTACTTTTTGTTGTGGATGCTAATGCTTGAGAGCCAACCCCAGCTGTTAATAAACTTCCACCAAGCATGTTGGCAAACGATCTTCGATTCATCTTATTTCTTTTTTAATGTTGCTAAATATTCGATTAAATTGGTAAATTCTTGCGTATTCATTTGATCAGCTAATCCTTCAGGCATCAACGAATCCGGTAATTGTTTCATGGATTTTAATGCTGAAGTTTTAAAACTTTGGGTGGATCCACCAGGTAATTTTAACATCACATCAGTCTCATTTTTGGATACCACAACTCCCTGATAAGTATCCCCTGATTTAGTTTTAAGCTCATAGGTTTCATACCCAAAACCGATTCCCGCATTCGGATGTAAAATAGAAAGATAAAGTCCATCTCTTGACAATTTACTGCCGATTTCCGTCAGTTTTGGTCCAAAGTCAATGCCTTCATTATACACTTGATGGCACATAGAACATTGATTAATAAAAGTTTTTAATCCATCCTTGGCATTTCCACGGGTGGCTACTAGCTCAGTTAAGGCCGGGTGTTTATTGAGACTTGCCGACTTCTGAGAGGAGCTTAAATAAGTGGAAGCTTCTGCTTTGATCGCTTTTCTTGATGTTCTACTCACCGATTCCACCACGGAAGGAATGAATTTTTCCGGTACCTTTTTATTTTTCAAAGCCTCTAAAACATAATTTTCTCCAGCTAGCGAATTGCCTAAAGATCTAGCGGCTTCTCTTTGAATGGCTAAACTATATTTTTCTGAAGTCATCGCCTCATTTAAAAGGTTTATGGATTCGTTCTTACCTTGCCAACGAACACTTTCGATGATGGCTCTTTGGGCTGTTTCATTTCCCGTTCTAAATGTTTTGTCAATTAATTCCGATCCACCTTTTAACTTATATACAATCTGGCCCGCTTTTCTAGTTTGCTTTCCATCAAGGATCATTTTTAGCAATTTTGGATTGGCTTCCGTCA
>JABMMK010000021.1 GCA_013205605.1 Cytophagales bacterium
TAGAAATGTTGCGACTTTAGTGGATAACAAGACTTTAGAGAAAGATGTTAAAATCAATGAAAGGAGTGAACTTTCTAGAAATACACTTTCCGATTATATGGACGCTTTATCCAAATTAATGATTCTTTATGAGCAACCAGCTTTTAGTCCTCATATTCGTTCTTCTGCATCGCTGCGGAAATCTCCCAAAAGACACTTATGTGATCCTTCATTAGCTGTTGCCGCTTTAGGTTTGGATAAGGAGGCCTTATTAAAAGACATTAAATACACAGGTTTTCTTTTTGAATCATTAGCCACTCACGAATTGAATGTATATGCCAAAACCAATGATGCGACCGTATTTCATTATAACGATTCATATGGTTACGAGGTAGATGTCATCGTTCAGAAACGCAACGGAGATTATGCCGCATTTGAAATAAAACTAGGTGTAGGCTTTATTGATGAAGCGGCAAAGAATCTTAAAAAGTTTGTCGGTAACATCGACATAGAAAAAATGGAAACTCCCAAATCACTGAATATTATTACTGGAACAGGCATGAGTTACCGTCGCCCAGATGGAATAAACGTAATTTCATTAGCTTCTTTAGGGCAATAGGATAGTTTTCTATTGATTATCTACCATTTTTTTGGTGCGTAATTCGATGTGCAAAATTCATTAACTAATTGAAAATCAGTACGAATACGGACTAAAATTTTGTGGTCAAAAACACACTTTCATTTAATTTTAAGACTTTTTAAGCTCACAGTATGTCTGGCTTTTTTTGTTTTAGGGGATTATCAGTTTTTTGGTAGCTAGGCCTCGAAATATTTTGTTACCTTTATCAAACAATAAATCAACCACGGAAAATTCATTAGCGATGACTCAAAATACTATTAAGAATCAAATTGACGCTATTCATAAGGCAACCGCTCAGGCTACAAAATCCCGTGAATCTGCGATGCACTTCTTGACAAAGTCAGGAATTATACAAAACCTTCCTAAGGTGAATGCTACTTCTTCTGTTTCTAAAAAGAAATAGTTCGATGTCATATAGCCAGCCTTTTCAAGTCGAATGTTTTTATAGTTGCGACAAGGAATTGGCGTTGGAAGTTTTAATTGGTAAGAAAGACCTGAAAAAAAGCACTAATTTATGGGACTGGCTTGGGAATGGGGTTTATTTTTGGGAACAAAACCCTGCTAGAGCTTGGGAATATGCTTTTGAGAATTCAAAAGGCAATCAGTTCAATAAAATTAAAATTGAAACGCCTTTCGTATTAGGGGCTATTTTAGAGTTAGGAGAATGCCTGAATTTAGTTGATCAAGACGGTATTGAAATAGTTGAAGAAGCCTATAAAGGGCTTGAAAAAACAATTAAAGAGGCTAATCAAATTATGCCTGAGAATAAAGGAGATAATCGAAAGCTTGATTGTTCCGTAATTCAATTCATACACGAAAGTCGAAAAATTGCTTCTGAATCTCCATTTGATACGATTAGATCTCCATTTCCTGAGGGCGAAACTGTTTATCCAGGATCAAATTTTACAAAGCGTCAGCATATCCAAATTTGTGTTCAAAATCTAGATATGATTAAGGGTTACTTTTTGCCAAGACCTTTGGAGCGTTATAATCCTAATCTTTGATGGGGTGGTTATTCCGCTGCAAAGTACCTCACTTGGCCATATTTAACCGATTTTACTTAGACAGATCCTGTTATTTCTTGATATTGACGTTTCTAAACTCGTCTAAACCTCTGCTCATAACCCTTATCGGCTCTAATGTCCCTAACGCTTTAACGATCGCAATGCGGTTTAAGGTGGCAGGGTTGAACTTTGGCCCTAACCATGCTATCATACCTTCATATTCCTCATGTGTAGGATTCGCAACAATTTCTATCATCCTCAGGTAGCGATAAGTGCCTCCGCAATAGCGCTCATATTTCAACTATCGCGCCCATAATTAATGGGATCCAAAAGCCTTACCCCGGATTTACGGTAGCTTATGTGGATATAGAGGAATCTACTAAACAGGTAAAGCCCCCTAATGGATTGGTAAAA
>JABMMK010000227.1 GCA_013205605.1 Cytophagales bacterium
CCATTGAACAGATTAAATTAATAGGTCGTTTTACCCAACATATTACTGTTCTTTATGATGGGGATTCTGCTGGGATAAAAGCCGCACTAAGAGGGATGGACCTTATTTTAGAAGAGGGATTGCAAGTTAATTTGGTCGTTTTTCCGGAAGGTCAAGATCCTGATAGTTATGTCAGGAAAATAGGCTCTGAGTCTTTCATTGATTATATCAAAAAAGAATCCAAAGATATTATTTCATTTCAGGCCAATTTGTTTTTACAAGAGGCCGGTGATGATCCGTTTAAAAGATCGGAATTGATTAAAGAAATGGTCTTGAGTATTTCTAAGATTCCTGATGCCATTCAGCGAAGTCTTTTTATCCAGAAAACATCTTCATTGATGCGCTTGGAAGAAGATGTGTTGTTGGCCGAAATGAATAAAATTCATTTAAAGAATTTAAAGCAACGTGGGGGTGGCAACTTACAACCTGGCTTTGCGCCAATTTCGGGCCAAGAGTTCAGGGAAGTCCAACATTTGATTGAACCCGTTGCGGAAGCGAGCGGTGAATCCTACCAAAATTTAGCTTTTTATCAAGAATCTGAATGCATTCGTTTGTTGGTCAATTTCGGCCATCTGGAAATAAATCCAGAAAAAGCACCAGGTGTTTCTGTTACGCAATATTTATTGGAGGAATTAGATGGGGTATTATTTCAAATGCCTTTGTTTAATAAATTAATGGAGATTTGTAAAAACGAATTTCAAAATAGCAATAGCCTAAAACCTGAATTTTATTTACATCACACCGACGAGGAAATTCAGCGATTTGCGATCGATTGCTCATCGGAGAAGCATAATTTATCGACTACCTGGAAAGATAGGCATGAAATTAAAGTCACAAATGAGGCTGAAATGTTGGAAGATTTAGCCTATAAAAATGTGTTAAGGTTAAGAAAAGTGTACAATGATCAGCGGTTACAAGAATCATTGGAATTAATGGCTAATTTTCAGGGGGACCCCAATGACATGAACGATTTGTTGTTGAATTTCATTAAACTTAAAGAGTTTCAAAAAAATATTTCCCAAGAATTAGGAACCGTCATTGAAAAATAAGCTAATTTTATCAATTGTTAAATCCATGAAAAAAATAGTTTTACTCATATTAATAGGTCTAATCCCTTCGCTCGTTATGGGTCAAGGGTGTATTGCGGTTCGTCACATGAGTTGCGCCATAGGATCAGGACCTAATTCAAATACGTTAATGCAGCCAGGTCAATGGCAAGTTGCCTTAGGCATGCGCAGTCTTCATTCTTACAAGCATTTTGTCGGTACAGAATATCAGGCACAAAGGGAAACGGAGGGAACGAACGTCATCAACAATACGCAAAGTGCTGATTTGGGGATTATTTATTCGGTGACTGATCGTTTGTCGGTAAGTGTTAATTTACCTTTATCTTACAATGATCGCTCTTCGATGTATGAACATTATGGGAACGCGGCAACGGTAAATCCGGGCAGAAATCGATTTGAAACAAAATCTGTCGGATTGGGCGATGCTCGATTCACAGCAAATTACTGGATTTTAGATCCATTAAAACATCCCAAAGTGAATGTTATGTTGGGACTAGGAATTAAATTACCTACGGGAAATTCCAATGTAAAAGATGTGGTGCATCGCCGTAAAGCAGATGGATCAGATTATACCTTGGAAAAACCGGTAGACCAATCCATCCAATTAGGGGATGGTGCGATCGGATATAATTTGGAGGTGCAAGGCTACAAGTTATTAGGTACAAAATCACTATTATATTACAATGGTTTTTATCTCTTAAGTCCGCAAAATGTGAATGCAACGGAACAGTTTGCTTCAGATAAACCCATCACAGATTTGATGATTCGATACCATTCAGTGGCAGATCAGTTTGCTGCTCGAGTAGGTGTGGCATACGATTTAATCCCTTCAAAAGGCTTTCAAGTCATGTTAGGTACTAGAATTGAGGGAATACCTTCCTCTGATTTAATCGGTGGAAGCGATGGTTTTAGACGTCCAGGGTATATCATTTCGATAGAACCCGGAATTTCTTATTCCAAGTCGAAAAATATGTTTTCTTTAACCATGCCTTTGGCCCTTGTTCGAAATCGAATTAAAAGTGCTTATGATTTAAAGGATCCTGCTGGTTTGAGACAGGGAGATGCTGCTTTTGCTGATTACTTCATATCAGCGACGGTGAGTCATCGTTTTTAGACGAAATGAATCAATAAAAAAAACGCTAACAAATTTGAGAATCTCAAAGTGTTAGCGTTTTTATTTTTAAAAATCTCGGGAATTAAAGTCCTAAAATCTTTTTGTTAAATTCCTCATCTGCACCTGTTCCTGCAAAATCGTCAAATACCTTTTCGGTCGCTTTGATGATGTGACTTGCAATAAATGGCGCTCCTTCTGTAGCTCCTTGAACGGGGTCTTTGATGCAGCATTCCCATTCTAAGACAGCCCAACCATCATACCCGTATTGAGTAAGTTTAGAGAAGATGCTCTTGAAATCCACTTGGCCATCTCCTAATGAACGGAATCTACCCGCCCGATTGATCCAAGATTGGAACCCACCATAAACACCTTGTTTGCCCGTTGGGTTAAACTCGGCATCCTTAACGTGGAACATCTTAATGCGTTCGTGGTA
>JABMMK010000228.1 GCA_013205605.1 Cytophagales bacterium
CCTCTAAAACCTCTCCCATCGTCATCGGCAAATTAGAATCATTAAATATTACATGAACTCCTTTGAATTCTTTGTCATACTCCGTCATCGTCAAATAATATAAATCCAAAGGTTTCATTCCTTGTTCCGGAAAATCTTTTTGGGTCAAAGCCTGCGTGATTTCTCTGCCGCGATCCGTCCTAAAATTGAAACAAATGACTACATCCCCTGATTCAATATTTCCCTTTGGAGTGCCATCAGCATTCGTCATGATGATGGGCTTAATAAACTCATCCGTTATCCCATCCGCATAGCTTTTTGAAATAGAGGCCAAAATATCTTGGCTCGCATCGCCCGTTCCGTGAACCATCGCGTTGTAAGCAAGGGCTACTCGCTCCCAGCGATTATCGCGGTCCATGGCAAAATAGCGACCTGTAACGGTTGCAATTTGCGTATTCGTTTTTAGGGTATGTTGGTATAAATCGGTCAAAAAATGTAATCCCGATTTAGGATCCGTATCGCGTCCATCTGTAAATGCGTGAACAAATACATTTTTTAAACCCGCCTCTGAAGCGGTGGTCAACAACGATTTCAAATGTTCGATGTGGGCGTGAACGCCACCATCAGAAACTAAACCAATAAAATGAACGGATTTATTATTTTGAGAAGCATAATCAAAGGCCTTGGCTAGTTCAACTTCCTGGCCTAAGGTATTCTCTTTAACTGCTTTATTGATTCTGACTAAGTTTTGATATACGACTCGGCCCGCGCCTAAATTCATGTGCCCCACTTCCGAATTTCCCATTTGGCCTTCCGGCAAACCCACAGCCAAACCCGATGCTTCTAATTTTGCATGTGGATACTTTTGATACAGGGAGTCAACAAAAGGTGTTTTAGCTGCGTCAATAGCCGAAACTTTTGGGTTGGTCGCGATGCCCCAACCATCTAAAATCATTAATACTACTTTTTTATTCACAGAAATTTTGCTTACAATTTTATAAAATTAACCAAAATACAGATAAATGTCTATTGACGATTGCTCATTTGTTGGGACAACACCAAAATATCTTTCACCTCAATAATATTATTTTGATGGCCAAAAACCGCACACTCAATCATTGCCTTCCCTAATTCCGATAACCTAGATGTGTGGTTGGGTATGATTACTTTGAAAAACGGGTAAATCCAATCAATGTATTTGTAGTATGGGAGTGTGTTTTTCATGCCAAGAGTCGGCTGCAAGTACCCCGGTCTAAATGCATACGTATTTTTAAAGCCTAATTTTGCCAAGTCATTTTCTGTTTTTCCTTTTACACGCGCCCACATGACAGCACCTTTTTCTGTGGAGTCCGTTGCCGAACCTGATATATAACTGAAGGTCATGTTGGGATTTGAATTCGCCAAAACGGCTGCAAAACCAATCGTCAACGTATACGTTTTCAACGTAAATTCTTCTTCTTTCATGCCAATCGAAGAAACACCCAGGCAAAATAAACAGGCATCATAAGACTTGACAATTTCACTCAAACTCTCGGGTTTATAAAAATCAAGCAATTGGAATTCTTTCAATTTCGGATGAACGTAGCCCGTAGGCTTACGTCCGATCACTAAAACTTCCTCTATATAAATTGAATTTAGTGCTTCATGCAAGACCCCTTCACCCACCATTCCCGTAGCACCTGTAATTATAATTTTGATTTTAACTTTTTCCATAGTAGAATTGAATATATTTTAATTAAAAAACTTCCAAAAAATGACTGACCGACGTACATTTATTCAACAATCTGGGCTGATGGCCGCGGGATTGTCAAATGGCTTAAACGCTCCCGCCTCTATGACTTTTATACATCACGTACTCTTTTGGGCCAAAAACCCTGAAAATCAATCCGAAAAAGATCAATTATTCAAAGCCTTAAAATCTTTAGGTAAATTACCTATGATTCAATCCGCTCATGTGGGAAAGCCTATCGTTACAGACTTTGACAAACCCGTTACAGAGGCAAGTTATACCTTTTCCGTGGTGTTAATCTTTGATAACGCTGAAAAAGAAAAGGAATATCTATATCATCCATTACATAAAAAATTCATCGATGACAACAAGCATTTATGGGGAAAAGTTCAAGTTTTTGACTCCCAAATGATCTAAAAGCTATCCCGATTATTTCCTTACGTGCTCATTAAATTCTCAATGAATTTTAATGAGCATGTTTTTTTGCTAAATAAAACATACCGGCTCCCGAAAAAACTAACAAGGCGAGGCTTAAAAAGTCTTGCCAATGAGCAATTGTTGGATTATTCCATAAATTTTCGATGGATTTTGCCTGCATGCCAGTCCAAACGGCCAACAAGGTTCTGGGTAACATGCCCAATGTCCCTGCGATAAAAAATTTCTGGGCACTTACGCCTAAAAATGCCATGATGGCATTCGTGATGGCAAAAGGAAAAACGGGGGATAGTCGGGCTAAAAATACCCAAGAAAATGAATTCGACTGAACATGGTCTAAAAATGAAGCTGTTTTAAATTTTGATTTAATGAACGATAAAATGGCCTCACCTTTCAATAATTTAGCGACAAAAAAACCAAGCAATGAAGCGATTGAGTACGCAACAATTAAGGGGATGATGCCGTTTAAACCCCATATATATCCCGTAAATAAGGCAAAAAACGTAGTTGGGCTAAACGCGAGGCCCATAATAAAAATGGCTAAACACCAAAAAACAAGCAGGTCAATGCCCTCTAAAGATTGGAAAAAATCAGGATTAGAAATAGCATAATAACCTAAGACGCTACTTGAAATTAAAGGCAAAGCCCCCATCCAAACAAGGTATAAAAATTCAATAATCATTTTGCGGCTAAATGGCATGGGCTTGGGTTGGGCCAACAAAGATACATCAGTTTTCATAATGCAAGCCCTTTTCCCTACCTTTGCAACGCGTTTTGCGCATTAATTTCTCCATATGAACATTGCTATTATTAAATATAATGCGGGTAATGTGGCTTCGGTCATGTATGCTTTAGATAGAATCGGGGCAAAATATACATGGACTGATGATGAAAAAGTAATTCAATCTGCGGATAAAGTAATCTTTCCTGGTGTGGGTGAAGCGAGTACGGCCATGGCCTATTTAAAGGAGAAAAAATTAGATCAATTAATCCCAACGCTCAAGCAGCCGGTATTAGCGACCTGCATTGGAATGCAATTATTGTGTAAACATTCGGAAGAAAATGACACGGATTGCATGGGTGTTTTTGATGTAAACATCACCCGTTTTCAATCCAATGCATTAAAAATTCCGCACGTAGGTTGGAATTCCATTAAAGCCCAGGGTGAAAATGACCTCATGAAAGGCTTGAATGAAACAGAATTTGTCTATTTCGTTCACTCATTTTTCGCACCTGTTTATCAGGATAGCTCGGCTATTTGTGATTATATACAGCCTTTTTCAGCGATGTTGCAAAAGGATAATTTTTTTGCGGCTCAATTCCATGCTGAAATCAGTGGGAAAGTAGGCCAAAAAATCATACAAAACTTTTTAGATTTATAATCCATTATGTTCCAAATCATTCCAGCCATAGATTTAATTGAAGGCCAATGCGTTCGTTTAACGCAGGGTGATTATGCACAAAAAAAAGTGTACTCTTCGGATCCTTTAGAAGTAGCCAAAGCATTTGAGGGCGCGGGAATTAAACGCTTGCACTTAGTGGATTTGGATGGAGCGAAGGCAAAAAAAATTGTCAATCTCCATGTTTTGGAGAAGATTGCAAAAGGGACTTCTTTGCACATTGATTTTGGTGGTGGCGTTCAATCTGATGAAATGATCGACTTAGCTTTTTCGGCGGGAGCCGCTCAAATAACGGCTGGAAGTATCGCGGTTAGAAATAGGGACATGGTGATAGGTTGGTTCCAAAAATATGGAGCGGACAAAATCATTGTAGGTGCAGATGCTCACCATGAGCAGATCGCCGTTTCAGGTTGGCAAGAAAACTCAAATATTTCCATATTTGATTTCTTAACCGATTATGAAAAGGCAGGAGCCCGTTACATTATTTCTACGGATGTGGCCAAAGATGGATTATTGCAAGGCCCCAGCTTTGAATTATATGAAAAAATACAAGCTCAGAATCCTAGTTTACACATCATCGCCAGTGGTGGGGTAGCGAATATGGACGATTTGAATCAATTAAAAGAAATGAATCTTTTTGGCGTCATTGTGGGAAAGGCTTTTTATGAAGGCAGGATCACTTTAGATGAATTGGCTTCATTTTCAAATAATACGTTATGTTAACAAAAAGAATCATACCCTGTCTTGATATTAAAGAAGGCCGAACGGTCAAGGGGACAAATTTTGTCGACTTGCGAGATGCTGGAGATCCCGTGGAACTGGGTGCATTTTATGCGGAAAACGGGGCAGATGAGTTAG
>JABMMK010000229.1 GCA_013205605.1 Cytophagales bacterium
GTCTTGCGACGGATGTCTTTGATGTAATTTTCTGCTGTTTGTTTTTTTCTTGTTTCCATTTTGTTAAGTTAATAATTGTTTGGAAACACTCCCTAAGAAATAACCTCTATCGGTCCACTTTTTGCTGACGATTTACAACGATCATTAACTTAGTTTTACCATTTATTGGTAGAAACTTTAGGCCGAGGATGCGACAACATCTTCGGCTTTTTTTATTTTCTTTTAAGAGCTATTCATTTTATTATTTGAGTATTTTATTTACACGATTTTCCGTTTATAAATATTGTTGCACCACGTAACTCATATTTGGCATTAATGGATGTGCAAGCAACGTCAAGCTGCCCGAATAAATCCAAGCCTCTTAGATCACCTGTAAATAGACATTTTTCAATTTCTCTATTGACAAATATGATATCAACTCCATAAAATAATTTTAATCGATCTCTTAAATCACCAAATTGAATTTCATCAAATATAAAATCGGACTTATTAAGATTAGGGAGTAATAATTGAGGTGTTTCAACAATACTTTCTTGAATCGTTTGGTTTTCAGTGTTATAAATAGCCTTCAAATTCGATGTCAATACAACACCATTTAATTTTTTCGAAATGCCATTTTTTGAATTGGCATAAACAGAAACTTTTCCGCTAATCACTGCTACTTCAATGGATTTATTTTGATTATCTGACCCCACTTTAAAACTCGTCCCCAAAACTTCAGTGACTAAATTTCCCATTCTAACTAAGAATGGTTTTTTTTCGTTTCTAACTACTTTGAAAAAAGCCTTACCTTTTAATAAAACAGTCCGATTGACTTTTCCGAAATCTTCCGAGACAATAATACTTGAATTCTTTTCTAACACAACTTTGCTACCATCCGGAAGCGTCAATGTCTGATTGGTATTTGCATTATTTTTGGTTTCCAACCCCCTATTCTCTAAAATCATATTTTGTCGAAAAAATTCTGGAAAGTATAGATAAATAGAAAAACTAGCCACTATCAACAAACTCGCGGCAATGGCTAATTGAACAAATATTCTCTGGCTGGTAAAATGTCTTCTTTGGGGTTTATTAAAAAGTTCATCATTAAGTTTCTTCCACATTCTACCTTCTTCTGATTGAATCTCATTTTCATCTTTTAAAAAAGTTAGTTTAGAATTATTGTTAATACTATCACTAACGACTCCTTCCAAAAAAATAATTTCTTCTGGAGTGCAATCACCATTTTCAAATTTTTGCAATAAATTGTCTAATTCCTTTTTTTTCATTGTATTCATTTTAATTAGCTGAATAAAAATCCTTAAAATTCTCTCTTAGAAATTTTAAGGATTTGGTTACGTGATATTCAACGGCTTTTTCAGATAACTCTAGTTGAGCAGCAATCTTCTTAACCGGCATTTCATCGATTTTACTCAATCTAAATATTAAGGCGGTTTTTTCTGGCAATGTCAATATTAGTTCATTGAGCTTTTGCTCAAACTCTTTAGAAAACATTAACTCTTCTGTAGAGCTTGTTTCATTAATTTGATTCAATAATTGAAACTCTTTAAACTTTCTAATATTAATTTGATTTCGAAGTGATTTATTAATTAAATTTCTACTTGCTATAAATAAGTATACTTTAAGGTTTTCGATTTTACAATCTTTTCGATTATTCCATAGACTAAGCATCAAATCATGAAGTATTTCTTCTGAGTCTTCTTTTGATCCTAAATTCTGGTATACAAAACCATAAATAAACTTCCAATACCTCCTATAAATTACCTCAAACGCTTTATTACTACCCGTTTTTATGAGTACTAATAATTCAGTATCAGATAATTCATTTAAATTCATTTGATTAGCTAACTTGTACAATTGCCGTAAGGTCCCACAAGTTGCAATAATCCCTAAGATATTTTATATTTTATTTTAAAATAGTACAATAAATTCCTTATACAAGCTGATTGGGCTTTTCCTCCATCCTACTTTTAATAAGAGATTATTTCATTTTAAATAAAACAACCTGATTTAACGGTGACATGCAGCAAACAAGAGAGCACAAGAACCTGATTTTAACCCGCTTGAAAGGAATTGAATAAGTTTTAGAAAAATGAGAAACCTCATTTGGCAAATAAAATGATTTAAATGACACCTGTTTTTAAAATAATTGTTGCTATTTTCCATCATTAATAAATATAATGTATATTTGTGATGGAATTTACCAACAAAAATGCCGTAATTTAAAATTTGGCATAAATCCGAAACCCAACAATGGAAAAAGGAATCAATTATTGGCACGCCATGAGCGACCCTGCTCTATTAGAGATAATAGGCAAGTTTATTCAACAAACTCGATTACAGCAGAATAAAACTCAGCAGCAAGTGGCTACTGCAGCCGGAGTCAACCGATCTACGTTAGTTCAAATCGAAAACGGAGGTAGCGTCACAATGCTTTCTCTAGTGCAAATTTTAAGAGCATTAGGACAACTTCAATTATTTCAAAATTTTGAGGTAAAACAACCACAGCTTAGCCCGCTACAAGTAGCGAAATTGGAACAGAACAAACGCCAGAAAGCAAGCAGAAAAAAAGAAAACCTAACTGAAAAATCTAAAAGCGACTGGTAATGATTTCAACGGCATTTATCAATATCTGGAATGAACGAGTGGGAGCCATTGTTTGGGATGGTACCAATGGACTAGCTTCATTAGAATATGAACCTACCTTTCTTGCCAAAAACTGGGATTTATCCCCCTTGAAAATGCCCATATTAGGCGCAGAAAAACAAATATTCTCCTTCCCTGAATTAAGAGGTACATCTACTTTCAAAGGTTTACCCGGATTATTGGCCGATGTATTACCGGATAAATATGGAAATAGTTTAATCAATGCCTGGTTAGCTAGCCATGGACGACCGACAGATAGCATGAATCCAGTAGAGTTACTTTGTTTTATCGGTCAAAGAGGAATGGGGGCATTAGAATTTGAACCCATGTTACCTAAAATATATAATGAGACCACTAAAATTGAGTTAAAAGGCTTGATTCAGATGGCCGAAGAAATACTTTTAGGAAAACAAAATTTCAATACAAACCTTTCCAGTGAGGAAGCAAAAGCCTTAAGTGATATATTAAAAATAGGTACCTCTGCAGGTGGCGCTAGAGCAAAGGCCGTCATTGCATTCAATCCCATCACGAATGAAATTCGATCTGGGCAAGCAAAAGCACCTAAGGGATTCACTCAGTGGCTGATAAAATTTGACGGTGTCACCGACCAACAAATAGGTACTTCATCGGGTTATGGTCGAGTGGAAATGGCTTATTACTTAATGGCCAATGAAGCATCGATAGAAATGAGCGAATGCAGGTTGTTTGAAGAAAATGACCGTGCCCATTTTATGACAAAGCGATTTGATAGAGAAGCTACTAATGAAAAACTTCATGTTCAAAGTTTTTGCGCCATTACCCACAATGACTTTAATGAGATTACCTCATTTAGCTATGAGCAACTATTTGAAACCATGCGAAGCATGCTTTTACCCTACACGGATGCAGAACAACTATACCGCAGAATGGTATTTAATGTAATGGCTAGAAATTGCGATGATCACACGAAGAATTTTTCATTTATCATGGATAAAATAGGTCAATGGAAATTAGCTCCAGCCTTTGATATTTGCCATGCTTATCGCCCCGGAAGTTCCTGGGTAAGTCAGCACTCATTAAGTGTAAATGGGAAAAGAATGAACATTACTCGAGATGACTTATTGCAAGTAGCACATAAAATGAACATCAAAAAAGCCCATTTAATCATCGATCAAGTACGTTTTGCAATTAGCAAATGGAATGATTTCGCAACCCAAACAAATGTAAAAAAAGAATTAAAAGAAGCGATTTCAAAAACCCTTCTTTATAAACTCTAGGGTATATTTGATATGGTAATAAAGTACTATCACCGAAACAGCATCAGCCGCTAACGCAAATCATCAGCAAAATTGGACCGATAGAGTCTATTTCTCTTTGAGTTTTTTTATAATTGAAAACTAATATTTGTTTCATGTTAAATAAAACAAAATGATTTAACGGTAGCTTGCAGCAAATACGTGAGCACAAAAGACTGATTTTAACCCACTTGAAACGAATTGAATAAGTCCAAGAAATTGGAATAGAATAATCCTTGTAAGATCCTGATCCGATTAAAATTTGATTGTAGCCGTATCGACTCGGCCTTTGGGTACACCCAATTCCACCTCAAAAAGGTGGATTCTTTTATTTTACGGGAGTGAAAGCAAAACAGGTAGCACGAGAGGGGTTTTCGGGTGAAATAAAACTTTGTTTAAATTTAAACGAAGTCAAATACTATTCTTTTATACAACGAACAGAAAAACTAGTGCCCAAATTTGTTGATGAGGCTCCTGCAGCACCAAACTTAAAAATACCTAGATTAAAATATTTCAGATTGCTAAATTGCGAATTAACTACTATGGTACTTTACCAAATGAGATAGATTATTTCGTTGATAACAATACATAATTTGTACTACGACCACCGGCTAGATCATCTTGTAATATTCCCTTTTCGATTAAGTCTTTGATATCACGTAAGGCAGTATCGTGTGAGCATTTGGTCATTTTCGCCCATTTGGACGTTGTTAATTTTCCTTCAAAGCGGTCAAATAATTTGTTTAACATGAATCTTTGGCGTTCATTAATCGGCGTTTTATCCATTCTCTCCCAAAAATCAACCTTCAACATCAAGGTGCTGATTTGCGCTGCGGTGTCCAATAGCGCTTTGTGAACACATTGAAGAAACCAATGAATCCAATCCGTGATGTCCCCGTCGCTATGTTGGACTTTTTGCAATATGGCATAATAATTTTTTTTCTGGACCAACATTTGACTCGACATACTGTAAAAACGCTCTGAAGACTTTTCTGCTCTTGCCAAAAACAAATCACTAATCGCACGGGCAATACGTCCATTTCCATCGTCAAAGGGATGTATAATGATAAACCAAAAATGCGCAATAGCAGCTTTTAGCACAGGATCCATAGGTAAATCGCGATGTAGCCAATCTAGAAAAATATCCATTTCCTGTTGGACGCGGGCAGCTTCCACCGCCACATAATGCACCTTCTCCCTACCCAAAGCACCAGATACAATTTGCATTTCTCCATTCCGATAGCGGCCCACACCAATTTTATACATACCACTATAGCCGTTAGGAAAAAGTGCGGCATGCCAACCGCATAATCGCTCTTGGCTAATAGGGCTTTCAAAATTTTGGGTTGCATCTAAAACCATATCCACAACACCTTCCACATTCCGATCGACTGCAGCTAATCCACCCACATCTATTCCCAATCGAATGGCCACAGAAGAGCGAACGTGATCATAGTTCAGTCGCTCTCCTTCAATCTCAGACGATTTGACCACATCCAAAGTCAAACAGTTCAGCTTGGCGTCTTGGCGGGACTGAAATCCGAAAGCATTCATTTGACCCGAAATTTTACCCTGTATGAGGCGCACTTCCCCTAAAAGCGCATTAAATTCCGCATCTTTCCATGTAAAATTTGGCCAGCTTGGTGATTGATAAATGTATTTCGCCATATTAAACTAAATTTAATGCGGTAAATATACTCATTATTCTACGCAAATATGCGTAGAATATGAAAATTATTCGACGCATATTTTTTTGAAAATAAAATGCTTTTAGCAGGCTTAACTCCCCAAAAAAATCTTCTATTTTAAAAACGAATATTTACGGATAAATACGGATATGATGGGCGTGCAGGTAATTTGATTTTAGTATTTTTATTTAGTAGAAACTGGTTCGAACTTTTGAATTTGTGCTTTTTTTTGAATAGTTTTTGCAGCTGACTTATTCTTATATTCTCGAATAAATTCACTAATTTCTTCGCGAACTTGTTCCGTTAATGGCTCGCTTTTAATGAAAAAATCAACGCCTTTTGGTTCTCTTATATGTCCCATGATTATGAATAAAATATTTGTCAACTAAAACTTGAGCCGCATCGGTTGGAATTATCATTCGATGACCGCCTGTTTTGATAAATTCATCTAATGTGGATTGGGTAGCAGATAGACCAAGTAATTGTAAATCAATCAGCGATGACTGATTTAAATTAATTCAATTTCGTCTGCATTGACGAAAAAACCTGTTTTCTCCTTAATTTCTTGTTGAAACCCACGGAATAAACTAATTTCCCTGAACCATTAGGACCAGCAAAAATCCTTAACGCTTTTTACTTGCCATGTAAAATCATTCCCTTTTTCAAGGTAATATTAGCAGGTTTTGTATCGACAATATCAATCTGAATTTTTGAACCATCGGGCTGCTCCTCATAAACAACACCTTTTTCAATGTACGTAACAACTAAATCCATTGCTTTGGAGCGACGAACTGCATTTCTTCCACTTATTTTTCCCACCTTAACCAAGAGGTTGGTTTGGCCTACATCCTTTCTAAATACCCTGTTGTTCTTCATAAGGCTAATTTTAACAATACAATTCAAATATAATAATTATTTATTCAATCCTCCGCATATCATTTCTGTTTGGAGATATCCAGATTTTAGAAAATCTTGTTTTAAATAAAACAAACTGATTTAACGGTAGCATGCAGCAAACAAGCGAGCACAAGAAACTGATTTTAACCTGCAAGAAACGAATTGAATAATCCAATTTTCTTGATTTATTCTGATTCGCGTTCGTCCTGATCTTTAAAAGATTCAACAGCGAACTGAAAGAGTCGGCCTTTGGGTACACCAGAATCCACCTCAAAAGGGTGGATTCTTTTATTTTACAGGGTTGGTAGCAAAACAGGTAGCACGAGAAGGGTTTTCAGGTGAAATTTTACTTTGTTTAAATTTAAACGATACTAGAA